>CAWULX010000272.1:0-1504 GCA_963923775.1 uncultured bacterium | reverse complement strand
CCAAAGTTCATTATACTCGGGAGCTTGGTAATATGCTGGCCAACCGGCTACATTAGGTGGATCTACAGGATTTTGTCCCATTGAAATTGCTTGATTTACCATTTGATTATATAGGAAATAGGCGTCTGCATAATCGGTTACAGCATTGGGGAAACTTATTTCAAAGCTTCTTAAAAACCCAACTATAAAATCTAAAGGACTTTTAATTTGGCAGCCAATGTAAAGGCTGTCATAAAAGTGTTCACTCTCAAATAACTGTTTTAGCACAGGTTTTATTTCAAAGCCATTATTTACTAAAGTAGTGGCAAGTGGTGTAATTATATTATTTTCTACTGAATCATCAATAAAATAGTAAACGAAAAATTTATATAGTTTTCTACAAATAAATTTTGCAGTCTCTGTTTTTGAAAATAATAAATCTAATAATTCATCTAGTTCTTGAGCTCCAGCACTACCTGTTTTACCAGCAATCACTTTGTTATTATAAAAACTAGAGAAAGTCTTGTTAGTAGTATCATGTCTTGTTGAATCAAAATAGGCTACATTATTAGTGTCGTATCTCCAACCTGTTAAGACTCTTGCAGCAGCTTTTACATCTTCTTCAGAATATTTTGCACCACCTTCTTTTCCTATTGTAAACAATTCTTGTAACTCTCTACCATAATTTTCATCTGGTGCCGTTTTTGTATTTAAATATCCATTCAAGTATCTTAACATTCCTGGATCGATGGTAACATTTTTTACTATCTGTTTAAAATTACCAACCGGATTGGTTCTAAAAATTTGATGGTGTTGGTAAAGCATTGTACCATAAACAATGGTATCTGCCTCTGTTCCAAAATGATTTCCCCAAAAGAAAGTCATTTTTTCTCTAATATTTCTTTCCTGATTCACTAAAACATTTAATAACCATTTTTTATAATTAGTTCTTCTATTACTATTAATGGTACCATCTGTATTGATACTATTGATCCATGTTGTACCAAGTGTTGAGCCAGCATCAATAACGGTTGCTGTATTATAATCATTAAGTGGAGGGGAAGGAAGATTAGAGCTGATTGAAAGAATTTCAGTTACAGATGACTTTAATCCAATGCTATTAAAATATTTTAGCTCAGAAGAAGTTGCACCAAATAAGGTCCTATTTAACAAGTGCTTTGTTAAAATCATAGACCAATTACCTTGGAAAGGCTGTAAGCCTAATTTGCTACTTTGGGGGGTAGAAGCCATACTATAAGATTACTTACTAAATATAGGCAATTTTCAAAGGCTTTCAAATTATCAAATTACTATAATTTAATAAATGTTACCTTTGCATTACAAATTTTACTTATGAATAAGAATATTGTTTTCGCTATCTGGATTGTATCAGCTATCTATTGTGTATATAAATTATACAAAAGATCAAAATCTACTTCTTTTGATGGCGTTATTGGATATACTCCAGGTTTGGAAGTAATTATGGTTATTATATTAGGACCCCTATTGGCCGTGATTGATATAT
>CAWULX010000271.1:0-1531 GCA_963923775.1 uncultured bacterium | reverse complement strand
CAGGGATTATAGTAAGTGTATTTTGTTTTCCAACATACAATCGCTGCATCCATTAAACTCATATTCAATAGTGCAAAATTTCTAGCCCACTTCACTTCACTTAAATTTAATCCAACAAAATCTTCTGCAGCAATGGCATTCCAGTGGCCAGGAGGTGTATAAGTTCCAACACCATCACCCCAAAATAATACCAATTTCCAATTTTCAGAAGTTGGTTTACTAGTATAACTATATACTTCTGCAGTTTCTTTTTTCATTTGATCACTAGAAGTTGATGGTGGAGCAGATGGAACTAATGCTCTTGATGTTGCAGTATCAAATAAGAATGGAGTCACATTGCCAAACAATGGTAACATACCTGGTCTTTTAGGATTGTCTTGACTAATCCAAGGTATTTCTCCTTGAGCTTTGGTATTTGTTTCAAAGTTTGCCCAATCTGTTGGCGTACCTACGGCCTTTCCTGCGTTATCGGTTCTACCTCTAGCAATAAAAACTTGTGCTATTTGTCTTCCTAATGCTTCTCCAGCAACCACATCACTTCTTGTTGCAGCCCCAGACATAATTGCTGCATCTTCATGTAATTTTGCTTTTTGCTCAATAGCACCAATCTCGGTGGGAAAAAATAGTTTCATCATCTCTGCAGTTACACCTGCTAAAACAGCTGCTTCTGAAGGATAAGAAGGTAAAGTAGTTGTCCCTGATTTTGCAACAATTGCAGGATCTGTGACAGATGGCGCTGGTCTATTGTATAATTTCTTATAATACCAACAAGCCACCAATGCATCATACTGAGCCGCTGAAATATATGCATAGGCTCTAGCTGCATAGGGAGGATTGGCAAAAGGGAATAATGGATAAGCAAATGGATTAGCTGAACTTGGAATTGGATATGTGCCATCTGCATTTTGGTAAGGAGGTAAATTGTATTTAGCCACCAATTCTCTCATTGTTTCATTCCATCTTAATACTCCACCAGCTGCCCAATAATTAATATTCTCTTGTTGAGATCCAGATAAGTTTTTTTGTAAGCCCTTAATCTCATTTAATTCTGCTACATAGTTCACATTTGTTACAGCCAAAGGTGCAGCAATAGCAAAGGTATCTGGTCTTTTTAATAAAATAGTTTTCCAACTACCCGCATTGTCATCATTATTAGTAGGATGAAGTGCTGGTAAATTTTCAGTTCTGCCTTCTATACCTTTAATACAAGAATACAAAAATGCAGTACTACTTAAAAATGTTATCGCTATTAATATTTTTTTCATGTTATTATTTTTGCGTTGAAGAATTTGTTTGAGCTTGTTTGTTTTTCACTTTTTTTGAAAAATTAATGATGTAAAAAACGCCACCATAATAACTGGTGGACTGTCCTACATTTCTTCCGCTTATAACATGATTACCTCCTCCTACTAAAGAAAGACCAGAAACTTTTTGAATTTCATATTTGAAATTTACCCCTGCAGTAGTTGCATTCATCCTATTACTTGGAAAGGGCATATTATTCTTTGTAATATCAAAACCACCCAATGTT
>CAWULX010000270.1:0-1532 GCA_963923775.1 uncultured bacterium | reverse complement strand
CGCCATACATATGAAAGCTTTGTAAACGAAACATTTCTTGAATCCTAAACCAAGATATAATTTCTGCTTTTACAAAAACAATTCCAAATACGATACCTACAATTACATATTTAATATTATACCAAGTTGGATGTTTTTGTTCAGAGGAGTTTACACAAGCCGTATTATTATCAACTGTTTGTACTTTTTCTGTGTTCATTTGATTTGTTTTATAAAGATAAGATAAGAGGTAAAATATAATTGGCCATGATGAATCCGCCAATCATAAAACAAATGGTAGCTACTAATGAAGGCCATTGTAGACTACTCAATCCCATAATAGAATGGCCGGAGGTGCAACCACCAGCATATCTTGTGCCAAATCCAACAAGAAAACCTCCTCCTATTAACATTACAGCACCTCTTAGTGTAAATAAAGCATCAAAGCTAAATATCTCTGAAGGAAGTAATTTGTCATAATGTTTTATGCCATATTCTGCTAAAGTTTTTTTCAAATCTTCATTCACTATTACTGGATTAGGATTAGCTAAGTAATGAATTGCAATAAATGCACCAATTACAATACCGCCAATGAAAAAGAAATTCCACGCTTCTTTTTTCCAGTCATATTTAAAGAATTTGATATCTCCAGGAAAACATGCTGCGCAAACATGTCGCATACTTGAGGAAATTCCAAAACTTTTATTTCCTAGAATCAGTAATGCTGGAACTATTAATCCAATAATTAAGCCCGCTACATACCAGGGCCATGGTTGATGCATTTGTTCTATCATATTTGTGTGTATTTTATTTGTTGTAGAATTTTTTAATAGGTTTGTATGGACCAAATTTATGTTGTAGTTCACTAAATTTGTCAGCATATGGTCCAAAAGCAAAATCAAGTGGTTTTTTTTCTTTTTTAGGCCAATCAGCTGATTGATCTTTATGTGGTCTTGGTTGGCTATTTACATAAGCAGCAACATCCCAACACTCTTCGTTAGTTAATTTTGGATTTTGATGAGAAGTTAATTGATAAGGCATGTTATTTTTCACATAGCCTGCAAAATTACTTACTCTATATAAACCTGCTCCATCATTATAGCTATTGACTCCCCATAATGGAGGGTAAGCATATTCTTTTTCATTAGGTGCAAGCATTCCTTCTCCGTTTGAACCATGACAACTTTGACATTGAGTAGTATATACAATTTTACCTTTTATCGGATCAGCAGCTCTATCCAAGAAAGATATTTTTTCAATTCCAGATCCATAAGGTTTATTATTTTTAACAACATCTTTACCTAGCCATTTTATATAAGCATAAATTGCTTTAAATTCTCTACTATTACTATCTACTGCTTTTCCATTTAAACTTCTTTCCATGCAATCTGCTACTCTTTTGTAAATACTTTCAACTTGTCCACTTCTATCTCTGTATTTTGGGTAGGTAGAAAATACTGCTGAATAATTATTTCCCCATGCTTTTTTACCTGCTTGCAAATGACAATTTTGGCAATTCATTCCATTAGTCAAATTTGCAATAGATCCTTTTG
>CAWULX010000269.1:0-1533 GCA_963923775.1 uncultured bacterium | reverse complement strand
CGTTTTGTTTTACACGATGAGCTACAAAAAATAAAAGGGATAGAACGTACTGAAACGTTCATATCCCTTGAAGAAAGTTTTTCTAGAAATGTTAGAATTGTCTAACTATAACTTATAACCATTGTCTGCTACTAATTGTGCACAGATTCTTCTGCGTGCATCTTTGGTATTAAATGGTTCTACTTTAGTGAAACGCTTTAAGCCAATATTCATCATTCTTAATTCGTCTCCTTCTGCAAAAGAGTTCAATGCATCTTTACCTGCTTTGTTAATTGCATCGGCTGCGTCGTAAATATAAGTTTTCACGATATCTGCTTGAACAGTTGTTGCAGCTTCTCCTTTTTGTGCAGTTAATTTTTCTAATCTTAATAAAGCAGATTCTGCATGGTAAGTAATAATAGCCATGTCTGCAATATTCATTAAGATCTCTTGTTCTTTACTTAATGTCATCATTAATTTTTGAACTGCTGCACCGGCAACCATTAAAATACATTTCTTGAAATTAGCAATCGCTTTTTTCTCTTTTGCAAATGCGCCTTCTTCTTCTGCACCAAAATCTGGAATGCTCATTAATTCTGATTGAACACTCATGGCAGGTCCCATTAAATCCAACTTGCCTTTCATGGCACGCTTCAATACCATATCCACCGTTAATAATCTATTGATTTCATTGGTTCCCTCATAGATTCTGTTGATACGGCTATCTCTATAAGCTTTAGAAATTTGATATTCATCACTATAACCATTTCCACCATGTACTTGTACTCCCTCATCCACAACGAAGTCCAATACCTCTGATCCAAATACTTTTAAGATAGCGCACTCAATAGCATATTCTTCTGCTGCACCTAGTAATGCTTCTGATAATGTTTTACCAGCTTTCAACATTTCTTGCTCTTGCTCGTCAATGTTTTTAGATACTCTATACAATGCAGTTTCTCCTACCCACATTTGAATAGCCATTTCTGCTAGCTTATGTCTAATCGCTCCAAATTTTACAATCGGTAATTTAAATTGCTCTCTTGTAATAGCGTATTGAATGGTTGTTGTTAAAGCTCTTCTAGCTCCACCTAATGTTGCAGCTCCTAATTTTAATCTTCCAATATTTAAGATATTAAAGGCAATTACATGTCCTTTACCAATTTCTCCTAATACATTTTCTACTGGCACTTTACAATCTTGGAAATACAACTGAACTGTACTAGAACCCTTGATACCCATTTTATGTTCTTCCGGTCCTTGTGTAAATCCTTCCATGCCGCGCTCTACAATAAATGCAGTGAATTGCTCTCCATCAATTTTTGCAAACACAGTGTATACATCTGCGAATCCACCATTGGTGATCCAACATTTTTGTCCATTTAAAATATAGTGCTTTCCATCTTCACTCAATTTAGCTGTAGTCTTTGCTCCTAATGCATCTGATCCACTGTTTGGTTCTGTCAAACCATAAGCACCTTTAAATTCACCACTTGCTAATTTCGGAACATACTTTGCTCTTTGTGCTTCTGTACCAAAATATAAAATAGGTAA
>CAWULX010000268.1:0-1586 GCA_963923775.1 uncultured bacterium | reverse complement strand
GCTCTTAATCTATTTACTTTAGGATGTAATTTTTTTAATTGATTAGCTACTTTACTAGAACCAATCAAAGTAAGTACATTGATTTTTCCAGATTCCATTAAAGCAGGTACAATGGCATTACCTCTACCATAAATAGTATTCACCACACCCTTAGGGAAACAAGATTTAAAAGCTTCTAATAAAGGATAGTGCAATAAAGTACCATGTTTAGGAGGTTTGAATAATAAAGTATTACCCATAATGATGGCTGGAATCAAAGTGGTAAAGGTTTCATTTAAAGGATAGTTAAATGGACCCATACATAAAACAACACCCAATGGTGATCTTCTAATTTGTGCTGCAATCCCTTGCTCAATAGTGAATCTGGAAGAATCTCTATCTACATCTTTTAATGCATCAATGGTTGCATAGATATATTCTACTGTTCTATCAAACTCTTTTTCAGAATCTGCATAGGTCTTACCAATTTCCCACATGATTAATTTAACCACAATCTCTTTTTGCTCCAACATCTTTTTAATAAAATGTTCAACGCAATTAATTCTTTGTGCAACACTCATGGTAGGCCACTCTCCTCTTCCTTCATTATAAGCTGCACATGCAGCATCTAAAGCAATCATGGCTTCTTTTTCTGTACAAATAGGATAAGAGCCAATCTTCACTCTTTCAATTCCATTGGCAGTTTGAATACAGATAGGAGAATACACTTCATGTGTTGCTCCCTTCCATTCAATCATTTCACCATTGGATAAATAACTTGTTTGATCGATTAATTCTTTCAAAGCATATTCTGAAGGAATAGCTTCTTTGGAAGTAATTAAATGATCTAGTTTATCTTGAAATGTCATAGGTCTACATTGAAGTTAGATAATGAATTCAAAGTTAACTCTATTTTTTAGTATCCCTCAACAATTAAACCGGAAACCTTACCAAGCAGACTTGAGTGGGTGGAAGGCTAATTTAGATACAACTGTTCGTGTGCTAGACCTTATTTCTATAGTAGTAAAAGGCTTCCTGCTAAAATACAATTCAGTCATTACAGATAAACCAGCATCCGCAAATAATTCAATACTAGCTTTATCCAAAATAATATCCATGTCTAAAGCCTTTGTTGTGACAAATCTAGGAGCAGTGTGTTTTGCAGCAAAATCAGGATGAAAATCACTTACCCCTGCTTTCGTACGATCCATAAAATATTGATTAGACAAATGATCATATCCTATAATTAATTGTTCTTTATTAGCATTGGATAAAACAATTTCAAAAGAATTAGCAGTGTCTAAATGTAATTTTAGTCTAGAAGGAGCAATACCATGTTTTCTTTTGATGATAAATGGTTTAGATAGCTTTATTTTTTTCTCATGAATACTACCCCACCATCTTTCTAATTTCTCTACTCTTTCAATAGGTGTAGAAGCAACTAAAAAATCTTCTTTAGTTGAATCAGCTGTTTTTATCAAAGAAAGATTTCTTGGAATGGTTAAACCTGAACGCCATTTTTGTGTAGGCACTACCTGTGCATATAGCCAATTGCTCATCCAACCTGCTAATATTTTTTTATCCCCTGTATTATTCCATGTAACACC
>CAWULX010000267.1:0-1587 GCA_963923775.1 uncultured bacterium | reverse complement strand
TTTATTTTACTGCAGCTTCTAAATCTGCAATGATGAATTTTGACATTTGTAAAAAAGCATAAGTTGCTTTAGGAGCTGTTGCTGGGTTGGTCATCAACTTTCCTAAAATCGAAGGGACTACTTGCCAGCTTATTCCATATTTATCTTTGATCCATCCACATTTGCCAGCCGCACCACCTTCTAGTAAGTGGTTCCAATAAAAATCTATTTCTTCCTGCGTATCTACTGTAATTATAAAAGAAACGGCTTCATTAAAATTAAATTGATGATTAGCCGAGCTGTCCATTGCTCCAAATGGTTGCCCATGTAATTCAAATTGAGAATACTTAATAAATCCTGTAGTATCAGGTTCGCCTTCTTCATATCTGCTAATGGCTACTACTTTGTTCTTCTCAAACATAGAACTATAAAATCCAATAGCCTCTTCTGCTTTTCCAGCATTAGCACCTACAAACATCATATGTGGCATTATTTTACAACTACTATGATGATCAAGCATTAATTGCCAATTAACTCCAAATTGATCTGCACACCATCCGTACTGCCTACTCCATGGATATTTATTTAAAGGCATTAAGATGCTTCCACCAGTAATTAATTTATTCCAAATGGATTCAATCTCTTCTTGGTTATCTGCGCTAATGAAAAATGAAATAGATGGATTAATAGTGAATCCTGGTCCTCCATTAAGGTTCATCATTCTTCTTCCAAATATTTTATACACTACCGCCATGGGGTTTTCTGAAATCAATTCTACATCCCCAAAAACTTCTTTATAAAATAAAAAAGCTTCTTTGGCCTTTTTATCCATCCATAAACAAGTACCTAATTCGTGCGTCATAATCTGATATTTATACTAAAATATGGATTAAATCTTCCAATATATTCTAAAATGGTAAATTTTTCTATTCAAAGCTTGATAGCTTTGCACTAAATCTTAAGTAATGGAGAGTTTAAATGAATTCAAAAGCTTCACCAGTGCATTGCCCGATTTAAATTATCTAATGCCTGTATTATTTGTGGGTCATGGCTCTCCAATGAATGGCATAGAAGACAATGAGTTTAGTCAAAGGTGGACTAGTATGGCTAAAGAAATACCTACACCAACAGCCGTGTTAGTAATTTCTGCACATTGGTATACAAAGGGTACAAGTATTACTGCAATGGAATTTCCCAAAACCATTCATGATTTTGGCGGATTTCCAGAAGCATTGTATCAAGTGCAATATCCTGCACCCGGTAATCCTTTACTAGCAAAAGAAACAGCTTCTTTAATTCACTCAACACATGTCGAATTAGATCATGATTGGGGATTAGATCATGGCACTTGGACCATTGTAAGACATATGTATCCTGATGCAAAAATTCCAGTGCTTCAATTAAGCATTGATTATTCAAAGCCAGCTTCTTTTCATTATGAATTAGCGAAAGAACTTTTTGCATTAAGAAAGAAAGGAGTATTAATAATGGGAAGTGGTAATATGGTGCATAATTTGAGAATGGTTGCTTGGGATAAATTAAATGGACCAGCTTACGGATACGACTGGGCTTTACACATGAATCAAACTTTTAAAGACTTAATTCAAC
>CAWULX010000266.1:0-1595 GCA_963923775.1 uncultured bacterium | reverse complement strand
GAATTGAAGATGCACACTTAGATGCCAATGGTTATGTAATGGCAACCATCCCTGCTACAACACCTAAAGCATCTCCAGTAATTTGTTTTTGTTCACATGTGGATACAGCGCCAGATTGCAGTGGGACAGATGTTCGTCCCATATTACACGAATCTTATTCAGGCGATCCAATCATATTGCCTGATGATTCTGGGCAAATTATTACCACCGATCAATATCCTTATCTTAAAAAATTTATTGGTAAATCTATTATCACTGCTTCTGGTAAAACCTTATTAGGCGCAGATGATAAAGCAGGTGTAGCTATAATTATGGAAATGGCAAAGCAATTAATGACTAATCATTCCAAACAACATGGGGTAATTAAAATTTTATTTACGCCTGATGAAGAAGTGGGGAGAGGAACGGAACATTTAGACATACAGAAATTAGGAGCGGATTTTGGATATACTTTAGATGGTGGAGAGCTTGGCTGTTTCGAAATGGAAACTTTTAGTGCAGATGCTTTAACCTTGTATATCGATGGTGTGATTGCTCATCCAGGTGCAGCAAAAGGTGTCATGCAAAACGCCATTAAAATTGCTGCAGCAATTATTGAAGCATTACCCAAAGACGAATTATCACCTGAATCTACAGAAGGAAGAATGGGTTTTGTACACCCCAATCATATTAGTGGTGGGGCAGAATCTGCTATGATTGAATGCTTAGTAAGAGATTTTGAGACAGCTAATTTAGCCAAACATGCTCAAAGGGTTTTAAACATTGCAAAGCAAGTGATCCAATCCAATCCAGCTTTTAATAAAGCATCTGTAAGAATGGAAGTAAAGGAGCAATATAGAAATATGAGAGAGATGATTGATCAACATCCACAAATTGTAGAAAGGGCGATTGCAGCTTATAAAAAAGCTGGCATTGAGCCAATAGTGGAACCTATTCGTGGCGGTACTGATGGAAGTAGAATGAGTTTTATGGGTTTGCCTACCCCGAATATTTTTACAGGTATGCAGGCCATTCATAGTAAGCATGAATGGATAGGGGTAGAGGATATGGAGAAGGCGGTAGAAGTATTGGTGAATTTGGTAGAAATAATTTAACTTTAAACATAAATTAGCAACTATGTTTTTATTACAAGCAGTAGAGAGTAAAATATCTTTATTTAGTTTATTACAAAAAGGTGGATGGATCATGTATCCATTATATGGATTATTAGTGATTGCTATTTTTGTTTTCATTGAAAGATTTTTAGCAATAAAAAAAGCTGGTACGATTGATCCTCAATTTATGTTGGTTATTCGTGATCATATTATGGGTGGAAATATTGCTGCTGCAAAAGCATTAGCAAAAAATACGGCTAATCCTGTGGCTAAAATGATTGAAAAAGGTATTATGAGAATTGGTAAGCCTTTGGATGCGATTGAAAAAAGTATGGAGAATGTAGGCAAATTAGAAATGTATAGCATGGAGCGTAATTTGAATATTTTGTCTTTAGTAGCTGGAATAGCACCTATGTTTGGTTTCTTAGGTACCATTGTTGGTATGGTGCAATTATTTTATGGCATCGCATCTACTGGTGAATATACTTTAAACACTATTGC
>CAWULX010000265.1:0-1608 GCA_963923775.1 uncultured bacterium | reverse complement strand
AACCACTCACTTACTGGAGCTTGTGGACTAACCGCTTTTAATGCAGGGTGATTGCTGTGTGCGGCCATATTTGCGTAAAAACCAGGATAAGAAGTTCCAAATACACCCACATTTCCATTATTATTAGGGATATTTTTAACCATCCAATCAATCGCGTCGTAAGCATCTGAAGCTTCATCTATTTCATTTGCTTTTTTATTTGGGTTGAATGGACGAACGTCTTCAAAAACACCTTCGCTCATCCATCTGCCACGAACGTCTTGAATTACATAAATATATTTTTCTTTAAAGAAGTATTTTCTTGGATTATTCCAAATAGCTGAAAATTTATCTTCTCCATAAGGAGCACAAGAATAAGGAGTTCTTGTTATAATTATGGGATGTTTTTCAGAAACATCTTTGGGTGAGTATATAGTAGTAAATAATTTTATACCATCACGCATAGGAATCATTACTTCCTTTTTGGTATAATTATTAAGCACCCAACTTGAATCTATTTCTTGCGCACTTGCAAAAAAAGGGATGGAGCATAAAAGGAATAATATTTTTTTCATTGATTTTATTTTTGAAGACTACCGTAAATAATATTTTCAATTTTGTTTTTTAAATCACCATGAGAGTTAGGCGTATGCTGCGTCATAACAAGTACGATTAGATTTTCTTTTGGATCTGCCCAATAATTGGTGCCATAGTAGCCGCCCCAAGAAAAAGAGCCTGCGCTTCTTAAATTTCTTTCTGCGCTTTTTGCAGAAGTAACAGAAAAGCCTAAGCTAAAGTAGTCTTCTCCTTCTTTTTGAAAATCTAATTGATGACCTAACATTACTTCTACTGTTCTTGGGCTTAAAATTTGATGTCCGTTGTATTTTCCTTTATTCAATAACATGTCTAAGAAAATCGCATAATCAAATGCTGTAGAGGATAAACCAGCGCCACCAGAAAAATAAGTTTTAGCTTTTAATGGATAATTAGAATTGATTTTTCTAAAGTTCTCCGGCCATTCAATTATTTCATTTTGCTTGTTTTCGGTATATACTGTAGGCATTCTATTAGCCTTTGAAGCAGGTACATTGAAATAAGTGTCCTTCATCCCCATTGGTTCAAAAATATTCTTGTTAAAATATGCTTCAAGACTCACGCCACTTACAATTTCAACAACTGCACCTAATACATCGCTGTTTAATCCATAAGTAAATTTTTCGCCTGGCTGATGGGTTAAAGGAAGTTTTCCTAAAGCAGTCATTCTTTCCACTAGGTTAGCATCAAAATAACCTAGGCCAGATGGAATACCCGCTTTATTATAAATTGCACTCATTCTTGATGAGCCAATATCAGTGTAATCTATGCCAGAACTATGTGTCAATAAATCTCTGATAGTGATTTCTCTTTTTGCATCAACGGTAGTATAGCTTGTGTCTTTTGTATTATACTCGCTAATTACTTTAGGATTTTTAAAGCTTGGAATATATTTTGATAAGTTATCATCCAGCTCTAACTTACCTTGTTCATACAATTGCATTACTGCTAAACTAGTGATAGCTTTTGATTGACTCATTATTCTATACAATGCATCTGCTGCCATGGGCTTTTTCGTTTTTTCATCTGCATACC
>CAWULX010000264.1:0-1628 GCA_963923775.1 uncultured bacterium | reverse complement strand
TTCATCATATTCTTAAAGGCAGCATCAGTATCAATAGGTGAATTAGCCACTGGTACTAATTGATAAGTCATACCCGTTTGACGTGCATATTTATCCAAGCCCAAATCTTTTAAATCTTGTTGTGAAGTAAAGCAAATTGGACGCTTAAACTGACTAGTAGCAATAATAGCAAAAATGGCCATTTCGTTTTTAACCAAGTATTGTCTATTTGGATTGAAATCAATTTTCAATTCATTGACAATAGAATCTGTTGGCTTAGCCAAGCCTGCTGCTAAAGCATTTGCCTTATTCACTGGTACACTGAACTTATGCGTAGGAAAAATATTTACTGAACTACCATCCTGTGTAGCCATTTGATATTTCCCAGCAGGATCTGCTACTACATATCTTAATACAGAATCTAAATTGTAATATTGATTTTCTGTATATCCAGGTACAGGATAATAATAAGCTGCATTCAATTTATTACCAGCCACTTGTTCGTCAGTAAATATAACGTCAAACTTATCACTTTGATTTACTTTATATCTCAACTCTTTCATATACCAATCAGAACCCAATAAACTATTTACCACTACTCTTACATCTGGTCTGATGCCTTCCACTTCTTGAGCATACCATAATGGATAGGTATCATTATCTCCGAAAGAGAATAAAATGGCATTTGGAGGACAGCTCTCTAAATAATTTCTAGCCAAATCTCTTGGTAAAGTTTTTTGACCTCTATCATGATCATCCCATTCTTGTTGTGCCATTAAAGTAGGTACTGCTAAGAAACATATAACAGTGGCAGCGATTGTAGCCATTTTAGGTGTAATCGCTTTAGATAACCACTCGGCAATTTGCAATACGCCCAATCCAATCCAAATGGCAAATGCATAGAAAGATCCAACATATGCATAATCACGCTCACGAGGTTGTAAACTTACTTGATTTAAATAAAGTACAATAGCAATACCAGTAAAGAAGAATAATAAACCTGTTACTACAAAGTCTTTCTTGGCATGTTGATATTGGAAAATAAATCCTATGATACCTAATATAAAAGGCAACATGAATAAATTATTATTGGCATTATTATTTTTACTAATAGAATCTGGCAATTTTGATTGATCACCAAAAATGGCATTATCAACAAATGAAATACCCGTTTTGAAATTGCCATCTCTAACATTACCAAAACCTTGTAAATCATTTTGTTTACCCGCAAAATTCCATAAGAAATAACGTAGGTACATAAAACCAAATTGATAATTGGTAAAGTATTTTATATTATCTCTTAAAGTAGGTGCTTCCCCATCAACCACTCCTGCAAAGGCTTTATAGCTATCCATTTGACCTCTATCATTATCAGCATCCCACATTCTTGGGAATAAATGCGCAGAAGGTGCAGATGCCCAATCACGCTTATAATTCTTTCCTGCTACTTCGTAAGTATCTTTTGCTTTTACATACTGATCACTTCCTTCAATATTGTCTACTTTATCTACATAATCAGGACCATATAAAATTGGCCAGTCACCATATTGCTCTCTTCCTAGATATCCCATTAAAGTAACAGGATTATCTACATTGTACATATCTACAGAGGTATCTGCGTTAGAGCGAATCATAGTAGTGATATAGCT
>CAWULX010000263.1:0-1631 GCA_963923775.1 uncultured bacterium | reverse complement strand
ACACAATTAAGCACAGGACCTGCTATTTCAAAACCTATTATTAGAGGACTTGGATATAATAGAGTAGTTGTATTAAATGATGGTGTAAGACAGGAAGGACAACAATGGGGAGATGAACATGGCATAGAAATAGATGAGTACAACGTGAGCAGAACAGAAATTTTAAAAGTACCAGCAAGTATTATTTATGGAAGTGAAGCATTGAGTGGCGTGATCAATGTGGTATCCAATGTGCCAGTGCCAGAAGGTGCAGTGCGAGGAAATATATTTGCAAACTATCAATCTAATAATAATTTAAAAGGATCGCATGTAGATTTTGCTGGTAATAATAAAGGATGGGTATGGGGCATTAATGGATCTTCCAAAGACGCAAGTGCTTATAAAAATAAATACGATGGCTATGTAGCTAATTCACAATTCAAAGAGTTGAATGGAAGTATGTATACAGGCGTAGAGAAAGAGTGGGGATACACACATTTTTTTGTAAGTCAGTTCAATCAACAGCTTGGTGTAATTGAAGGAGAAAGAAATGCAGATGGAAGTTTTGTAGAGCAGTTTACAGAAATTCCTTATCAAAAAGTAAAGCATACCAAATACACATTGGATAATTCCATTAAGTGGGGTACTGGAAGAATCAAGGCCAATATAGCTTATCAAAGAAACGAGCGAATGGAATTTGGAAACGTAGAAGATCCTAAAGAGAAGAGTTTGTATTTTGATTTAGGCACGCTTAATTATTCCTTTCAATATTTATTACCAGAAAAAAATAATTGGAAGCATACTATTGGTGTCAATGGAATGCAACAAGAAAATAAAAACAAAGGAGTAGAAGTGTTGATACCTGCTTATAAAACAGTGGATGCAGGATTGTTTTTCTATACACAAAAAAGAGCTCATCAATTAACTTATAGTGGAGGTGTGAGGGTAGATAAAAAAGCAGTAGAGTTTGTACAAGATGGATTTAAGGTGCAAAAAGATTACGGTGCGATGGCAGGTTCTTTTGGCATGACATACGAAGCTAAAAACAATTGGGTCTATAAATTAAATATTGCCAAAGGATATAGAGCACCCAATATGGCCGAGCTTGGAAGTAACGGTGCACATGAAGGAACCAATAGATATGAATTAGGCAATACCAATTTAAAATCAGAAAAAAGTATACAATTTGATCTAGGCACAGAATGGAGTAATGAGCATGTCTCTTTTGCAGGGAATGTATTTTACAATATGGTGAATGATTATATTTTTTATCAAAAAATTTTAACTGCCATACCATTAAGAGTGGATCCCAATTTTATACAACATAATCAAGGATTCCAATTTTTTGAGTTTCAACAAAACAATGCCAAATTGTATGGTGCAGAAGCCAGCTTGGATTTGCATCCACATCCTTTAGATGGATTGCATATAGAAAATACTTTTTCTTATGTAAGAGGACAATTTGATCAAGCAGTAGATAATAGTTTTAACCTACCCAGCATTCCACCATTTAGATGGATCGCAGAATGTAGGTATGAGTTGGATCAGTTTATCAAAGACACCAAGAATACCTATTTCAGTATACAGTTTGATCAGGTAGCTGCACAAAACAATGCTTTCACTGGGTATAATACAGAAACCAACACACCTGG
>CAWULX010000262.1:0-1651 GCA_963923775.1 uncultured bacterium | reverse complement strand
TTAGATGCACCAGTAGAAATTTTACCAAAGAAAATTTGTTCAGCAGCACGCCCACCTAAAGTCATACACATTTGATCTGTTAATTGCTCAATAGTATATAAGTATTGTTCTTTAGGTGTGTATTGCGCATATCCCAAAGCAGCCGTACCTCTTGGCACAATAGTTACTTTTAATAAAGGATAAGCATGTTCTAAATACCAACCACAAATCGCATGACCTGCTTCATGGTAGGCAATCACTTCTTTCTCGTTTTTAGAAATAATTTTATTTTTCTTTTCTAATCCACCAATTACTCTATCAATAGCGTCTTGGAAATCTTTCATCTCTACACCAGACTTTCCTTTACGTGCAGCAATCAAAGCCGCTTCGTTACAAACATTAGCAATATCAGCACCAGCAAAACCTGGAGTTTGTTCTGCCAATTTATGAATGTCTAAACTTTCAGAAACCTTGATAGGTCCTAAATGCACTTTGAAAATTTCTTCTCTACCTTTTACATCTGGGCGATCAATAGAAATTTGACGATCAAATCTACCTGGTCTTAATAAAGCGCTATCCAATACATCTGGACGATTGGTTGCAGCTAAAATAATAATACCAGTATCTCCACCAAATCCATCCATCTCCACTAATAATTGGTTCAATGTATTTTCACGTTCGTCGTTACTCATCATGGCGTTTTTACCACGTGCACGACCAATTGCATCAATCTCATCAATAAAAATAATACAAGGCGCTTTCTCTCTTGCTTGTTTAAATAAATCACGCACACGGCTTGCACCTACCCCAACAAACATCTCCACAAAATCAGAACCACTTAAGCTAAAGAAAGGAACCTGTGCTTCACCTGCCATTGCTTTAGCTAATAAAGTCTTACCTGTACCTGGAGGGCCTACTAACAAAGCACCTTTAGGAATTTTACCACCCAAAGAAGTGTATTTTTTAGGTTGCTTTAAGAAGTCTACAATTTCCATTACTTCTTCTTTAGCTTCTTCTAGACCAGCTACATCCGCAAAAGTGATATTTACTTTGGTACCTCCTTTTTCAAATAAAGTCGCTTTGGATTTTCCTACATTAAAAATACCCCCTGGGCCACCGCTACCACCAGCGCCACCACCCATTTTGCGCATCACTAAAACCCAAACCACTACAATCAATACTAAAGAGAAAACAGTATTAGCAATTGGACCAAACCAATCATTCTCTTCTACTGCAGAACTATCTGGAATATTCACCACAGCATTCTTAGTATATATATCTTCTATTTCTTTATTGAAAGAATCCCAACTATCCACTTTGTATTCAAATAAATAATTGCCTTTTACTTTTTCTTTAGCTAATTTTTGTTTGAATTTTTGAACATAAAATGCTTTTTGAACGCTGTCTGGTTTTATGTAAAAACGAACAATTTTTTTGTTTTCAATTTTAACAAATTTTTCTACATCACCACTGGCCATCAACTTCACAAATTCATTGTGAGAGATAGTAGAAACATCAGGCGCCATTTGAAAGAAACGTGCAGATAATAAAGACAATGCAATTAAGCCATAAATCCAATAAATATTGAATTTGGGTAATTTAGGTCCGCCGTTTTTTGGTTTATTTTCAGGTATCATTGTAATGCTTTAAGTACTTATATAAACAAGTATAA
>CAWULX010000261.1:0-1662 GCA_963923775.1 uncultured bacterium | reverse complement strand
AGGAACTATTACAATTTATACTTTGATTGCAATTTGCTTTTTCATGTCTATTATGTTCCCCACTATTTTTTCTTTAGGCATTGACTCATTGGGGAAAGATACAGAAATGGCAAGTTCTTTAATAGTGATGTCTATTGTGGGCGGTGCAGTATTGCCAAGATTTTTTGGATTGATTAGCGATAGTACTGGCAATATACAAAACGGCTATATCGTGCCACTCATAGCTTTTGCTGTAGTGGCTTATTTTGGATGGAAGGGTAGTGAAGTAAAAGCGAAATAGCTATTTAGATCCTTTTATTAAAAATGTATAATAGTTAAAACATTTTTCGTAATCTGTAATAAGTAATCTTTCGTCTATTCCATGATAACCTTTTGCATCTGTTAGTGGGGTAAAATTAATGACTCCATCACTAATGGTTCTATAATTCCTAGAATCTGTTGCTCCCACCATTAACATGGGTGCCACTACCACATCTTTTACCACAGCATGAATGGCAGATTCCACTCTTTTGAAAGCCGCACTATTAATTTCTGTTGTAGTGGAAGGCATGGTTTCATAATTTGGGTAGATGCTAATTTTAACATTAGTATCATTCACTATTTTTTCTACATATGCTTTTACACTATTAGGTGTTTCACCCGGTAAAATTCTTGAATTTACCATTGCTGTAGCAAAAGTAGGGATTACATTATCTCTTACGCCACTATTCACTACAGTAGGCACTAATGTAGTTCTCACTAATGCATTACTGGATCTATTCTTTGTCATATCATGAAGCACCCATTTTTCAAATAACCATAAATTAGACAATTGCATTTTTTCAAAAAAATTAGAATTGTAACTACTAATTCTTTCTAAGTAAGCCTTGATAGGAGGAGTAATTCTAGTAGGTATTTGATTTTCTTCAATAGTATGTAATGCTTTACTTAATATACCAATGGAGGAAGACTTTTCAGGAATAGATGAATGACCACCAGCTCTTTGAACAGATAATACCAATGTTACATAGCCTTTTTCACCTACACCAACAGATGCAATAGGTTGTTGTATATTTTTATTGTCTTCGGTTGAAATTTCTCCTCCCTCATCTACCACCATATCAAATCTTTGCTTTTTAGATTCAAAGTATTTTACCATTGCCGCCGCGCCTCTACCATTAGATTCTTCATCAGCACCAAAACATAAGTAAATTGTTTGACTTGGTGAAAATCCTGCTTTTAATTGTGCTTCAGTAGCTTCTAACAAACTTATCATACTTGATTTATCATCTAATACACCTCTTCCCCATATATAATTGTCTTTTACTTCTCCTCCATATGGTTTTGCATGCCATAATTTTACTGCAGAAGCTTCTACTGGAACAACATCATAGTGGGCCATTAAAACAATGGGTAATTTAGTGGTATCAGTGCCCTGCCATTTATAGATATAATGAAAACTATCAATTACGGTTCTTGAAAGCTGTTGGTGAACTAAAGGATAATTTTTCTCTATCAATTTTCTATAAGAATAAAAAACAGCAGAATCGTATTCAAAAGCATCATTAGGTGTTTCGGTCGCAATTTGAATGGCTTCCGTCATATGTTTTATAGCATCTGTGGGTAATGCAGTTAATTGGACTTTCTGAGATGTTAATACTGGTTTGTTTACTATTGTTTTAA
>CAWULX010000260.1:0-1673 GCA_963923775.1 uncultured bacterium | reverse complement strand
CGCACTTCTAAAGTTTCTAAACTCTTACTTAATACCCAAGCATTAAATGGAGACATAGAGGGTCCTGTACTTCTGCAGAATAAATAAATTTCATGTATCAAATCTTTTCTACCCACTACTGCACCTCCTAAAACTCTCCCTTGTCCATCAATCCATTTAGTTGCAGAGTGCACCACTAAGTCTGCACCTAAATCTATGGGCGTTTGACCAATAGGCGTGGCGAAGCAATTATCTACATTTAAAATGATATGGTGTTTTTTTGCAACCCTGCTAATCATCGCAATATCTAGTATATCCAAACCTGGATTGGTAGGAGATTCTAAATAAATCATTTTAGTATTAGGCGTAATGGCTGCTTCCCATTCAGCTTCTGTTGTATTGGTACTAACATAAGAAAAATCAATTCCGTATTTAGGTAAGTATTTTGAAATGACAGTATGAGTGCTTCCAAAAACTGCATTACAAGAAAGCAAATGATCTCCTTTTTTTAATAAAGCCATAAAAGAGCCAAACACTGCACTCATTCCACTAGCTGTTGCAAAACCTGCTTCGGCATTTTCTAAAATACATAATCTATCTACAAACTCTTTTACAGAAGGGTTGGAGAATCTGCTGTAAATATTGGCATCGGTTTCATCAGCAAAAGCTGCACGCATATCTTCAGCATTATCAAAAGTGAAACTGCTGGTTAAAAATAAAGGAGAAGAGTGTTCATGATTTTTTGTTTGCTCCACTCTTGCTCTAATTAATTTTGATTGTTTATGCTGCATAAAACCTTTTTTAAAATTCAATTATAGTATTTCAACACTCCAATTAATTACTGCACCTGCTGCTCTTAAAGTAGCTGCAACAGAACAGTATTTATCCATGGATAAAGCGCATGCTTTTTCTACTTTCTCTTTGCTCATGCTTCCTTTTAGTTTAAACAAAACATCAATGGTTTCCCATAATGCTGGTTCTTTGCCTACAGCACGCTCTCCACTAATTACCATTTCAAATTGTTCAATGGTTTCTTTTTGTTTTTTTAAGATCATCACAACGTCTACACCACTACATCCACCCAATGCACTTAATAATGCTTGCATAGGTCTAACTCCAGCGCCATGACCACCTTGATCGGTAGGGATATCCATAACCATTTGCTTACCTGCTTCATCTGTTGTTTCAAACAAATAATCTTCATCAATTCTTTTTAAATGTATTGTTGCCATTGTTAATGCTTGTTAGTATATACAAACTATAATTATTGTACCTTTGCCAAAGGTAATTCAAATAAAAAATGGAGCCAAGTATATATCAATATAATCAACCTTTCACGCTAGAGTGCGGTGTTAGCTTGCCTAAGCTAAAGATCGCCTATCATACTTATGGCACATATGAGCCTAGCAAGCCAGTAGTTTGGGTATGTCATGCATTGACAGCCAATAGCGATGTGGCAGATTGGTGGAAGGGTTTAGTGGGTGAGGGTAGTTTGATTAACCCTAATGATTATTTTATTATCTGTGCAAATATTATTGGTTCTTGTTATGGTTCTACTGGTCCTTTAAGTGTTGAAGATTTAGGAACTGAAATTAGTTTGAATAATTTTCCAACGCTTACGATTAGAGATATGGTAGAAGCGCATATCTTACTTAGAAAACACTTAGGTATTGAAAAAATTGATTTGTTGATGG
>CAWULX010000259.1:0-1689 GCA_963923775.1 uncultured bacterium | reverse complement strand
GGAGAATATACTTTTAGAGTGATTGCTTCCAATAATGATGGACTTTGGAATGAAGAAGGCGCTTATGTTAAAATAAAGATCTTACCAGCGCCTTGGTTTACATGGTGGGCTTACACTATTTATATCTTATTGATATTATTGGGAATTTATTTATTTATTCAATATAAGCAAAGGCAACAAAAGAAACATTTAGAAGACGAAAGAAAGAACAACGAATTAGCAGAAGCAAAAGCTTTACAAGAAAGATTGTTACCTAAGCAAAATCCTAAAATTGATCATTTAGATATCGCAACCTATTTAAGAACCTCTACAGAAGTGGGTGGAGACTATTATGATTTCTTCCAACAAGCAGATGGCTCATTGTATGCAATCTGTGGTGATGCCACTGGACATGGAACGCCTTCGGGTATGCTGGTTTCCATTACAAAAGCAGGTATCATTGGTTTGCCACAAATGCCTCCAAATAAAATGTTATCTGCCTTAAATACAGTAGTAAAAAAAGTGGATTTAGGTATTTTAAGAATGAGCTTAAATATTGCACATTTAAAAGGCAATCAATTAACCCTAAGCTCGGCAGGTATGCCTCCTTATTTTATCTATCGTGCTCATAATCAATCTACTGAAGAAATTATGCTATCAGGTATTCCATTGGGGAGCTTTAATAAAGTGGAGTATGATGAATTGACAACGGCCTTTAATAAGGGGGATATTTTAGCAATAATTTCAGATGGTTTAGCAGAAGCACCTAATGGAAGAGGAGAATTATTTGATTATTCACAAATACAAACTATAATCACTGAAAATAGCCATATGAATGCAAAGACATTGATTGATGAATTAATGAGTCAAGCGGATATTTGGTTAGATGGGGCACATAATCCAGATGATATTACCATTGTTATAATAAAACATAACTAAGTGAATTCATTTTATTTTTTTAATTAAATTTAATAACATAATATTTTTTAAAATAGTACAAACAAATAACAATGAAAAAACCAAGTGTAGAACTTAAGTTGCCCATCATTCCCAATATGGAATTGATTGCAACACAAACTGCCGAAGTTATAGCTAGGCATATGAATTTGAATGAAGAACAAAGCGGGGAAATAAGCATGGCTTTGATTGAAGCTTGCATCAATGCTTTTGAACATTCAAAATCAGATAGTAATGTTTTTATTCACTTTTTGATTGAAGAAGATTCTTTAGTGGTAAAAGTAATTGATCAAGGCGTAGGCTTTGATAAAACCAAAGTAGAAATTCCAAAAATTGAAAACAAAATTGGAAAAGAAGAACGCAAGCGTGGCTGGGGTCTTCAATTGATTCAAGAACTAATGGATTCTGTAGAATTTGAATCAAGTAGCGATGGTACAACAGTAACAATGAAAAAAAATATTAAACATTAAAATAAATTAAACATGAGCGCATTTATAAAAAGTACAAAAGAAGCAAATCAAATTGTGATTATTGAAACAGACGGTTATTTAAATAACGAAGGTGGTGAAGCAATATCTGCAATTTGTTATGAAAAAATGAGTGCAGGTCAAAACAAGTTTTTGATCAATATGGCAGGAACCAAAGTGGTAAATAGTATTGGCGTGTCTATTTTAATTGAAATCATTGAAAAATTACAAGAAGTAGATGGTAAAATTGGATATTATAATTTAGCACCTATAGTTTCTAAGACTT
>CAWULX010000258.1:0-1689 GCA_963923775.1 uncultured bacterium | reverse complement strand
CTGCTGTTACATGCTCAGCATTTTGTTCAAACCATACAGTATTCTTGCCAGTACCACATCCAAATTCAATTACTTTTTGAAAATTGATATTAGATAAAACAGACCTTAAAGCGATTGCTTCTAAATCCCTTGTTTTATTTTCGTTGGTATCATATTGCCCAGACCACTCTTGGTATGCTTGTTTAACATTCATAGAACAAAATTTGATGTTTTTTATGGAATAACCTAATTTCACCACTACAAACAAACATTAGTTTAATGGGTAAAATTCTAGTAATTGGTGCAGGTGGACAATTGGGCTCAGAATTGACAAAAGTACTAGCAGACAGATACGGGAATGAAAATATCATTGCTACAGATTTTCAAGAATCTGTTAGGTCTAAATTTAATTACTGTACTTTTTATGCTTTGAATGTCTTAGATAAAGCAGCTATAGAAGCTATTGTAAAAAAAGAGGATATTAATCAGGTATATCATTTAGCAGCAATCTTATCTGCTGCAGGAGAAAAAAATCCTTTGCAAGCATGGGATTTAAATATGGGTGGATTATTGAATGTATTAGAAATTGCTAGGGAATTTGCAATTGAAAAAGTATTTTGGCCAAGTTCTATTGCTGTTTTTGGACCAAATTCACCAAAAGATCTTACACCTCAAAATGCTTTTAAAGATCCTAATACTATTTATGGTATTTCAAAATTAGCTGGAGAACATTGGTGTGAATATTATTTTAATAAATACAGAGTTGATGTTAGAAGTGTTAGATATCCTGGATTAATTGGATATAAATCAATGCCAGGTGGAGGAACCACAGATTATGCAGTAGATATATACCATAAAGCTTTGAAAGGTGAAAAATTTACATGCTTCTTGAGTGAACATACTTATCTACCCATGATGTATATGGAGGATGCTATCAATGCAACGCTCCAATTAATGGATGCACCAAAAGAAAAAATCACTATCAGAACAAGTTATAATATTGCAGGTTTAAGTTTCTCACCAGCAGAAATACATCAAAGTATCCTAAAACATTTTCCTAATTTTGAAATAACCTATGAATCAGATTTTAGACAAGCTATTGCAGATAGTTGGCCTAATAGTATTGAAGATAGTGCTGCAAAGTTAGATTGGGACTGGCATCCAAAATTTGACTTAGATGCTATGACTTCTGCCATTATCACCAATTTGCCTAAGTATTTTAATTTTTAATTGAATCAATAATTTATGTACAATCAGTTTAAACCAGTTTTGTCAAAAGAGTTAGCTTCTATTAAAGAAGCTGGATTATATAAAAAAGAAAGAATTATTACTTCTCCTCAAGCGGCAGAAATAACTATTGAAGGTGGAAAGACTGTTGTTAATTTTTGTGCAAATAATTATTTAGGTTTATCATCTCATCCTAAAGTTATTGAAGCAGCAAAGGCAGCCATTGACTCACACGGTTTTGGTATGTCTTCTGTAAGATTTATTTGTGGGACACAGGATATCCATAAAAAATTAGAAGAAAAAATTTCTTCTTTCTTAGGAACAGAAGATACCATTTTATATGCAGCAGCATTTGATGCTAATGGTGGTGTCTTTGAACCACTGTTTGGAGAAAAAGATGCTATTATTTCAGATTCTTTAAATCATGCATCCATTATTGATGGAGTAAGATTAACAAAATCTATGCGATATAGATATGAACAT
>CAWULX010000257.1:0-1703 GCA_963923775.1 uncultured bacterium | reverse complement strand
GCTCCTCATCAAATTGATTTAGTTTTTTATTTTTTTGGGAAAGCAATAGCCTATTCGGGAATGGCTAATAATAAGGCAGGCATGTACAAAGCAGAGGATTTTGTGGAGGGAAAAATTGAAATGGAAAATGGCATAGTTTGTAAAGGGCTTTGGGATTTTAGTATTGATACAGAAGAGAAAGATGAATTCTTAATTGTTGGAGATCAAGGAACTATTCGTTTTCCTGTTTTTGGATTGTTTATTGAAATAGAAAAACAAGGAGTAAAGAAGGTCATTCATTTTGATGCACCCAAGCATAATCAACAAAACCATATTCAAGCAGTAGTGAATTATTTTTTAAATAATGGAGATAATCCCTGCTCTGCTGAAGAGGCGATTCAATCTATGCAAGTAATGGAGGCCTTTGTATATGGTGCAAAAAAATAACAGTACATTTATTGACTAAAGAAATAGTATGAAAAGATATTGTTTGGCATTAGATTTAAAAGATGATCCTGCATCCATAGCATTATATGAAGAGTATCATCAGTCAGTATGGCCAGAAATTATTGAATCTATTAAAACTTCGGGAATAGTTTATTTAGAAATATATAGAGTTTCTAATAGGTTATTTATGATACTTGATACAAAAGACGATTTTAGTTTTGAAGAAAAAGCAATGATGGATGCAAAGAATGAAATGGTGCAACAATGGGAGAAATTAATGTGGGAGTATCAACAAGCATTACCCTGCGCTAAACCAGGAGAGAAATGGGTTTTAATGCAAAAAATATGTAGTTTATAAAAACGAGTATATGAAAATAATCATCAATTGGGTTTTGTTTATCCTTGTTATTGCCACAAACGCATTGGCTAATATACTACCTATTAATGGATATAATACTGGGCAGATCTCTGGTTTTTATCCTAATTATTTTGTTCCTGCAGGTTTTACTTTTTCTATATGGGGTATTATTTACTTACTATTATTGAATTACAGTATTTCTTATACTTACTTCAGTTTTAAAAAGCAAGAATTTCCTAAAATTAAAAAATTTTTAGACGCTATTACACCCTATTATTGGGTTACATGTATTTTAAATGCAGGATGGATATTAGCTTGGCATTATTTACAAGTAGTAGCAAGTGTATTGATTATGTTAGCATTCTTGTTTTCGTTGATCAAAGTATTTATGATCATGCAACATGAAGCATTGACTATAAAACCTTTGTATCAATTTTTAATTAAGACACCTTTCTCTGTGTATCTTGGTTGGATAAGTGTTGCTACCATAGCAAATATTACAGCGTTATTGGTTCATATTAAGTGGAATGGATTTGGTATAGATCCTATTAATTGGACAATCCTTATGATTGCTATAGCCATTGTCTTGGGAATATATTTCATTGTTCAATATAAGAATTTCGCTTATCCATTAGTACTTATATGGGCACTATGGGGTATTAAAGCTGCACAAGGTCCTAAGAATGATTGGATCAATCAATTAACTGTAGTAGGTATCCTTGTGCTAGCGTTTCTAATCTCAAAATTGCAAGTTAGAAAAATATTAGTGAGGTAATTTTTCCTTAAAGTAACCAAAAGTCCATGTACCAGCTATTGCGCTTAATATAACTACTGCAATAGCATAGAAACCTGCTCCAATATGCGCATATAAAGGTCCAGGACAAGCACCAGTGATGGCCCATCCAAATCCAAATAGTAA
>CAWULX010000256.1:0-1718 GCA_963923775.1 uncultured bacterium | reverse complement strand
GGTTTAGACTTTCCTGGCAATATCGCTACTACATTCGATAAATTCAATGAATCTCCCTGAGGGCCAAAATCTTTTGGCCATCTTGCAGGTCTAGCAATTTTAAATGATTGTAAATAATTTCCATCGCCTTTTAAACTAGCCATACCTATACTTGCAAATTCATTGGCAATAAAAGCTGCTGCTTTATCAATACTTGGAGTAAAGGCTCTTCTTCCTTCCATATCATCGGAAGACAATGCCCTTTCTATTCTTGCAGTTTCTTTAGCTTTTATTAATTTATTTATTTTCTGTGCAGAAATCTTAGTAAACATCATTAGAGTGAACCCTACAAAAATCAATTTTTTCATATCTATAGTTTGAGTATTAAAGATAAGGATTAAACCTTTTAAGCGGTATAATGTCTAACTTAGTATCAATGCAATCTGATCAAATTATCGTAGAGGCTTTTCAAGCTGGGGTTCAAAAAGAACTTCAATTTACCGAGTTGGTAAAAAGACATCAGCAAAAACTCTATTACCAAATTAAAAGAATGGTTTTAGAGCATGCAGACGCGGACGATATAGCTCAAATAGTTTGGATGAAGGTTTGGGAGAAATTAGACGGCTTTAAAATGGAAAGCGAATTTAGTACCTGGCTTTTTCGTATTGGCTATAACGAGACCATCAATTTTCTTCAAAAAAGAAAGAAATTAGCCATTGTTCGTTCAATGGACGATTCAGAGAATTCCAATCAGGAAGCCACCAGCTCTAATGGACCTAAAAGCAGTCAAATTCAGATCAAATTAGACCAAGCAATTATGCAATTGCCTGAAAAACAAAGATTTGTGTTTATGTTAAGGTATTTTGAAGAATTGCCTTACGAAAAAATTGCTGCTATTACAGAGACAACCGTGGGAGGGGCCAAAGCCAATTTCCACCAAGCATTAAAAAAAATGCAAGAAATTATACAAGAAAATTAAACCAAACTAATTAGACATTGTCAAATAAATAACCATGAAAGAAGCCAACGATATTAACTTACTTGCAGAAGAAAAAAACGAAGTAACCGCTTTGTTTAATAAGGAAGCTATGACGCAATTTGAAGAACAAATTAGTATGGTTCATGCTGACTATTTCAATTCATTCCCTGAAAAATTAGTAGCTAAAATTCAAGTAAAAAAGAAACCTTCTTTGATACTGAAATTAAATAAACTATCTATCGCTGCTGCAATAATGATATTATTAGTAGGCTCTTATTTTTTTGTAAATAAGTATAATAATAACGCTAATAATGCTGTTGCTATACATGAAATTCCTACTGTAGAATTAGATGCCTATGTAAGTAATAATGAGTGGATGGCAGATGCTGAAATGCAAATAGAAATTAACAAATTAGGATTAAACCTTGAGTCAGATACTAAGTCAAAAGATAGTATTGATTAAATTTTTTAAAAAAATATTCTATGAAAAAAATAACTTTTATTGTACTAACTATTCTTATTAGTTTGAGTGCATTCTCTCAAAAAGAAAATGTAGGAAGACCAGGAAGACCTCCAATGTTTGATAGAGGAAGACCAATGGACCAACCACCAATAGATGAAAGAAGAAGAGAAAAAATTGAAATGTTTAAAGTTCAATTTATTACAGAGAAATTAAATCTTTCTAAAGCCGAAGCTGAACAATTTTGGCCAGTGTACAACGAAGCCAAGAAAAATATTGATGAATTAGTTAAATTAAGAA
>CAWULX010000255.1:0-1741 GCA_963923775.1 uncultured bacterium | reverse complement strand
TTTCTAGAGATTACATTAATCTTGGCGTTCCAATCTTTATAGGCGGCTTCTAGTGCAGCAAATTGTTGCAATTGCTTTTCTGTAAAATCGGCAAAATATTGGGTTATTAATTCCAATTTTTCTGGGGTGCTTTCCATACGCTTGGTAAAGTAAATAAATAATAAAAAATAGACCAGATATCAAAAAGAATAAACCAAGGCCATAAATCCAATTCATTTAATTTTTTCATTGTAGCTCTTAAGATAGTTGCTTGTAAAATTAATCTCACACCAAAAATAGCAGCTACTACAATATATTCTTTTGAAATCAATAGTGTAGCAATGGTGATTGGGTATACTAAGAACAAACTAATCGCATACAATGCTAATAAAAAAGAATGTGATTTTTTATAGTACTTACTAGTGGTATAGTGTCTGTATTTTTGATTCATCCATGCATTAAAGCTAGTTTTTGGTTCGCTTAATGTATGAGCTTCGTGATCAATTACTATAGCAGTATTTTTTGAAGTAGCTACTTGATTAATGAATAAATCATCATCACCACTAGGAATTTGATTAATAGAAGAGAATCCTTTATTTCTTATAAAAACATCTTTCTTGTAAGACAGGTTTCTTCCAACACCCATATAGGGTAAACCTGCTAATGCGTAAGAGAAATATTGCAGCGCAGTTTGAAAAGTCTCAAAACGAATTAATTTATTCAATAATCCTGGCTTCTTTTTATAAGCACCATAGCCCAACACAACCTCAATGCCATCATTGTATCCATCTTGCATTAACTTCATCCAATTTTCACTAGCAGGCACACAGTCTGCATCCGTTAATAATAAGGTTTCATTTTTAGCAGACTTAATTCCAATGGATAAGGGGAATTTTTTCCCACTAATCATTTTGGCTTCCTGTGTTAAAGTAACAGGGTTTAAGTTTTTGAAAGACTTCTTAAACTCTTCAATTAAATATTTTGATTCGTCTTCAGAATTATCGTTCACTAAAACAATTTCATGAGTAGTGCTATATTGTTGCACTAAAACTCCGGGTAAATTATTGGCTAAATTTTCTGCCTCGTCTCTGGCACAGATCACCACAGAAATAGGGTGCTCCACATTAAAGTTTTTACTAGGCTTTTTATAGATGGCTAATCTTAAAAAGAAGAACAAGTAATAAAACACTTGAATAGCAATAACCGCAATAAATGCGATCATTAAATATGGGCTTAAAACGGATAGGCTAATCATGCTGCAAAAGTAAAGTTTTTGACCTTACCTTTGCCATATGGCGGCATTACAATTTGAATTAGTAAAAGAAAGTAATCAGGGTTCCTCAAGAGCAGGTATCATAACTACAGATCATGGTAGCATTCAAACTCCCATATTCATGCCAGTGGGCACTATCGGTTCAGTAAAAGCGGTAACACAACAGCAATTAAAGCAAGACATAAAAGCGCAAATAATTTTAGGAAATACCTATCATTTATATCTAAGACCAGGATTAGAAGTGTTGGAAGCAGCAGGGGGTTTACATCAATTCATGGGATGGGATAGACCCATATTAACTGATAGTGGTGGTTATCAGGTATTCTCATTAGCCAATAACAGAAAAATCAAACCAGAAGGAGTGGTTTTTCAATCTCATATAGATGGCAGCAAACATTTGTTTAGTCCAGAAAAAGTAATGGATATTCAAAGAACTATTGGAGCGGATATTATTATGGCATTTGATGAATGCCCACCCATTCCAAGTAC
>CAWULX010000254.1:0-1774 GCA_963923775.1 uncultured bacterium | reverse complement strand
TTGTGGGTATGATATAGATATAGATCCACCACCACTTGGAGATAGCCAATATTTATAATATGTATCTGAGCCAGCATAATAAACTCTATAGTCAAACGGGTATTCTATAGCCTTTGGATTTCCGTATGTTCCAATTCTATTTGATACCGCATATTTAATTCCCGCCCCAATTGGTCTAAATGTTTTTACAATTGAGTCTGCTGGAAATAATTTTTTATATGGTTGAGATCCAGATACTGTATATTCTGAAGCCGTAATATTTAAATTATCAACCATTGAATTCATATTTAATTCAAGGGTGCAGCCTACTGCTTGAGTAATTGTTGTATTTTGTTCAAGTATGTCTTTTACAAATTCCGATGCGGTAATCATTAGACCTCATCTAATTCTATGGTAACATTCCAAAACGGCTGCAAGCCTCTCTTAACAACCACAGCATTGAATGATGAAATTACAACATTATAAGATTCATATCCAGATGAAGATTGATCGGAACCAGTTTTTGCTAAATTAACTTTTATGTTAAAAGATTGTTTGCCGTCATCGCTTGAATAGAATGTTCTTAAATCTTCTGCACCCCATGCTCCATCAACTGTTAAAGTTCTGTATGAAGGAAGCATGTTCCAGGATAAAGACATTTTCATTTTATCAGCAGTGTAAACTTTTCTAAGTGTTCCATTAGATGTTCTAACTACTTTTTCAATTCTTTGTGGTGTCATATTAAAATCTGAACGGTTATGTTCTGTGATCTTGTTCCAAATTTTTGTAGTTCCAGCTGGAGTAGCAAGTAAGTCTTTAGCTTCTATTAAAAGAATAGACCCTCTAGGTAAATAGGTGGTAGACATTATACTGAACCTCCAACGTATCTTGATTTTCCTTCTTTAGCATTTACTAATGCTAATTCTGCCTTAAACTTTCTTACAACATCGTCTGCTGTAACATTTGTTCCATTAAGTGCAATATCAATATTATACACATTATTATTATAAGAACTATTCACTCCGCCTCTAATTCCAGATATTGAATTATTTGGAATATTATAAGAAGGCTCATTTATTCTTAGCATATTGCTTGGAATTATTTGTCCACCTGCAGAAGGAATAAATAATTCTGGGCCACGTTCACCAACTAAATAAGGCTGACTTCCAGTTATTCCAGAAACACCACTTTGGGCACGTCTTATAAAACCGCCCAATGCCATTCTCTTAGCAGCATCACCTCTAAAATTGAATCCCTTAGCATCATAACCTCTTGTAACTTCATAATTAAAACCTTCTGGTGTTGTAAAAGTATCACCTTTTTGCAATTTATACTTTTTAATAATATCTTGCATATCCTTAAAAGATAGTTTAGACTCATCAGAACGGACATCTGATTTTGTTATTGCAACTTGTTTTGAAGAATATGCCTTGTCGCTTTGTAATTCTTTTGTATATAACTTAACCTCATTAGCATTAATACCATTTGCTAAAGATTTTTGAATTTGTGAAACTACATCTTCTGGTTTTACAGAAATTCCTAACTTTTTGCCAGCATCTCCAATTGCAGCAATTGCATTTTTATACTCATCAGTAAGTTTAAATTTATCTCCTTCTGTTTGAAGTTTAAATAAAACATTTTGAATATTTTGAGTATAGGTTGATAAGCTAGAATTTAGATCTCCAGCTTTTTTATTTAATGTAGATAAAGAATCTCCAGCCAAGGCAGCCTTGTCTGCTAAAGCTTGATTTTTATTATTTAGCACATCTATTTTATCTTGAAGAGGTTGAATATC
>CAWULX010000253.1:0-1775 GCA_963923775.1 uncultured bacterium | reverse complement strand
ATATTCACTACTCCCCCGCCGCCGGATGCATCATATTTTGCAGATGGGGTTCTTATTAATTCAATTTTTTGAATAACATTAGGAGGTAAACTTTTTAATAAAGTAGCCAAATCAGAAGGACTCATTTTTAAATCTCTGCCATTGATTTGAACACCTGCAGGTGATAGACCATTTAAATATATATTCCCATCACTGTCAATAAATATACCAGGTGTTTTTTCAATGGTCTCCATTGCGTTAGTAGAACCTGCAGCTAAAGGTTCTGGATCCACCACTGATTTATCATCTTCTTGTTTTACCAATGCTTTTGAAGAGGTAACAACAACCTGATTTAATTGAGTAGGATCTTCTAATAATTTAATGGTAATGATGGTGCTATTTTCAAAGGCGATAGTCTTGGTATATTTTTTATATCCAATCGCATTCACCAACACTGTATAGTTTTTATTGGGTGAGATATTCGCAGTAGCAATACCGTTGGAATCTGCAATCATTGAAAATTGCTTTAAAGTATCTAAAACAGATTTTACCTTAATGGAGGCAAATGGAATACTATTATTCTTAACATCCATTACCTTGAAGGTATAATTCTTCGATTGGCTTAAACCAATGGTTAACCAACAACATCCAATAAAAACAAACAGTAAATGTTTCAATTAAAACTATATTTCTCCTTTGCCATCTAACCAAAGCTTCACCGCTTCTGTTGTAACAGATTTAGGACGCTCTAATGGGAATCCTAAAGCACGATCCCAAGTTAAACTAGCTAATACACCTAATGCACGGCTTACAGCAAACAATACGGTATAGAATTCATATTCAACAATACCATAGTGTACTAACAAAGCACCGCTATGCGCATCTACATTTGGCCAAGGGTTTTTTACTTTACCTAAAGATTCTAATATTGGAGGCACAGTTTCATAAATCTTCCAAACTGTGTTGACTAATTTGTCATCTGCTAAATGCTTCTTACCAAATTCCATCTGAGCAGTAAAACGTGGATCTGTTTTTCTTAACACTGCGTGTCCATATCCTGGAACCACTTTGCCAGATGCTAAAGTCTTTTGTACATATTCTGCAATTTGTTCAGCAGTTGGATTGTCTGTTCCAATAGCTTCTTGCATTTCAAAAATCCACTTGATCACTTCTTGATTCGCTAATCCATGTAAAGGACCTGCTAAACCATTCATACCAGCAGCATAACTTAAATATGGATCACTTAAAGCAGAACCTACTAAGTGTGTTGTATGTGCAGATACATTACCCCCTTCATGGTCTGCATGAATGGTCATATACAATCGCATCAATTCTTTAGTACTCTCATCTTCAAAGCCCATCATGTAAGCAAGGTTACCAGCCCAATCCAATAATCCATTTGGATGAATATGTTCGCTATTCTTGTATTTTCTTCTGTAGATATAAGCTGCAATTCTTGGCAATCTTGCAATTAAATCCATAGAATCATCATATGTGAATTGCCAGTAATCTTTTTTGTTCATTCCCTTTGCATATTCTTGAGAGAATTTACTTTCTGTTTGCAATGCCATAACAGCAGCTACATACATCGTCATTGGATGTGTACTTATAGGCAATGCATCAATCACATCAAATACATGTGAAGGAACATGACTTCTTCTTTGCCAATTGCTCGTAATTTCTTTAACATCTTCTTCTGTTGGAATCTCACCTACCATCATTAAATAAAACAAACCCTCAGGCAATGGCTCGTCACCACCTTTTGCCTTTGGTAATTTTGCTTGTAATTCTGGAAT
>CAWULX010000252.1:0-1801 GCA_963923775.1 uncultured bacterium | reverse complement strand
CCTTCTACAGATTTTACAAACTGATAATATACTTCTGGATCGTATGGATTACCAAAATTCAAGCAATTGGTTACTCCAATAGGTTCACCACCTGAACAAACAATATTTCTAGCCGCTTCCGAAACTGCTATCATGGCTCCTTTATATGGATCAGCAAAAACATATTTACTATTACAATCCACCGTCATAGCTAATGCCTTTCCAGTACCTTTTGCTAATACTACCGCTGCATCACTTGGTGCATTAGTAGAAGTGTTTGCAGCACCCACCATACTATCATACTGTGTATACACCCAACGCTTAGAAGCAATATTTGGTAATTGAATCAAGGCCTCAACAGATGCTTTTAAATTATCTGTATCAGCAATTGTATTCTTATCAAATGCATTCACTTTAGCTAAATATGCAGGCTCTTTATATTCACGTGTATATTGTGGAGCACCTCCACCTAATACTAGTTCATAAGCAGGTAAAGATGCTTCTAATTCACCATGCATATAAAAATTCAATAAACCATCATCGGTAACTTCACCAATATTACTACAAGATAAATCCCATTTTTCAAATACAGCTAAAACAGCTGCTTCTCTTCCTTTCTCTACCACCATTAGCATTCTCTCTTGACTCTCACTTAATAATAATTCCCAAGCTTTCATATTTTGTTGACGCGTTGGAACCTTATCTAAATCAATGCGCATACCCACTTGTCCCTTTGCACTCATCTCTGCAGTAGAACAAATAATACCAGCCGCACCCATGTCTTGCATACCTACTACTCCTCCTGTTTCAATCACTTCTAAACAAGCTTCTAATAATTTCTTTTCTTGAAATGGATCACCCACTTGTACTGCAGGTAATTCTTCTACACTATCTGCAGTAATCTCTGCAGAAGCAAAACTTGCACCGCCAATACCATCTTTACCTGTTGCACTACCAACAAAAAATACTGGATTACCTTTTCCTAATGCAATTGCACTTACTGTTTTACCAGCTTTTACAATACCCACACTCATTGCATTCACTAATGGGTTGGTATGATAACAATCTTCAAAATATAATTCACCACCAACGGTTGGTACACCAAAACAGTTTCCATAATGTCCAATGCCATGTACCACTCCAGCCAATAATCTTTTTGTTTTAGTATCCTCTAATTTTCCAAAACGTAAACTATTTAAAGATGCAATTGGACGAGCACCCATAGTAAAAATATCTCTTTGAATTCCCCCCACACCTGTAGCAGCACCTTGGAATGGCTCCAATGCACTGGGGTGATTATGTGATTCTATTTTAAATACCACACCAAAATCATTACCAATATCCATCAAACCTGCATTCTCTTCACCTGCTGCCACCAACATTCTTCCTCCATCTCTTGGTAAAGTTTTTAACCATTTGATAGAGTTTTTATAACTACAGTGTTCAGACCACATGCCACTAAAAGCACATAGCTCTGTGAAATTTGGTGTGCGTCCTAGTTTTTGTTTTATAAGTTCAAACTCTTCTTCAGTAAGTCTTAATTGTTGGGCAGTTTTTACCGTGATTTCCATGAATGATTGTCTTATGCGATTAAAGTTGTGGCGAAGTTACTAAATGGATACGAGTGGATTTAGTTGAATTACCAACATATGAAAATCCAAAATGTGTATCAAAAAAATACCCAATTGAAAATCAATACTTTGCAAGTATTTTCATATTATATTTTATTTATATGTTAATATTTTTGACTAAAATCTTAAAATTTTTATGAAATTATACCAATCAATTTCTCATACTTTGTTAATTTCGCATCAGAATTAAG
>CAWULX010000251.1:0-1837 GCA_963923775.1 uncultured bacterium | reverse complement strand
GTGTCCGCAAGCAATAATACTTACATCTTTTCCTTCAGCTAATACTTGTGCTTTTCCAATCACAAAATCTGATCCATCTTCTTTAGTGAAGTTGGGCCATTTTGGTCTTCCAAATCTTAAGTATACTGGTCCATGATAAGAAGCTACTGCTTTGGTTGCAGCTTTTGTTTGGTTATAGTCACATGGTACAACCACTGTCATGCCTGGTAACATTTTCATCAAACCTATATCTTCTAATATCTGATGTGTTGCTCCATCTTCTCCTAATGTTAAACCTGCGTGTGATGCACAAATTTTTACATTCTTATCTGAGTAAGCAACGGATTGTCTAATTTGATCATACACTCTTCCTGTGCTAAATCCTGCAAAAGTAGTTGTGTAAGGAATCTTTCCACCAATAGTTAAACCTGCAGCAATACCAATCATATTGGCTTCGGCAATACCTACTTCAATAAAACGCTCAGGCATTTCTTTCATCAATGGTCCTAGTTTAAAAGAACCTGCTAAGTCTGCAGTTAATACCACTACTTCTTTATTTTCTCTAGCAATTTCTAAAATACCATCACCAAAGCCTGCTCTGGTTTCTTTTTCGTTTTGTACTACTATATCTTTTGCGTTCATATTTCTTAGTTTTCGAATGTAGAGTAAAAGTAAGGTGTTTTTGCTTCAAACTCCGCAGCGCAAGTATCCACCATTTTGTATACTCTGGTAATACCTAATGCTTTTCTCTTTTCATACACAGCATCATCGTTGGTATTGCCTTGTAATAATTTAGCAATTTGCATATCGCTGAAGCCATGCTTCTTTGCGTCTTTTAAAATATCTGTTGGTAAGCTTTCAATGGTATGCTTCATTAATTCTTTTTCTATATCACAGATGATTCTGATTTGATATAAGAACCAATTGTCAATACCTGTTGCAGCTGCGATAGATCTTACTGTTGAACCTTGCATTAAAGCATCTTTGATTCTAAAGATTCTATCCCATTTTGGCGTCTTGATGTATTCCATTAATTCTTCGTTCTTCATCAAGCTCTTTCCGTAATAGCCTAATCCAATGGCTTCGTTTTCTAATGATTGACAAGCTTTTTGAATGGCTTCTGTAAAGCTTCTTCCAATAGCCATTACTTCACCCACACTCTTCATTTGTAATCCTAATGTATCGTTGGCTCCTTTGAATTTATCAAAGTTCCATCTTGGTACTTTTACAATTACATAATCCAATGCTGGTTCAAAATATGCTGAGGTTGTTTGAGTAATTTGATTTTTTAATTCATCCAAGTGATAACCAATTGCCAACTTAGCAGCAATCTTTGCAATTGGATATCCAGTTGCTTTAGAGGCTAATGCAGAAGAGCGAGATACACGAGGATTAATTTCCACTGCGATTAATTCTTCTGTTGCAGGGTTTAGTGCAAACTGCACATTACATCCTCCAGAAAAATTACCCAAGCTTCTCATCATTAACATTGCTTTGTTGCGCATTTCTTGGAATGCAGTATCGCTCAATGTCATAGCAGGTGCTACAGTAATAGAATCTCCTGTATGCACACCCATTGGATCTAGGTTTTCTACGGTACAAATAATCACTACATTGTCTGCCTTATCTCTTAATAATTCTAATTCATATTCTTTCCATCCCAACACTGCTTTTTCTACCAACACTTCATGCATTGGTGAAGCTTTCAATCCTTTTTCTAATGCTGCATCTAATTCACTTGCATCGTGTACAAATCCTCCACCTGTTCCACCTAATGTAAATGATGGTCTAATTACTAATGGAAATCCTATTCTTTGTGCAATTTCTTTTCCTTCTAAAAAACTATTGGCTACCTGAC
>CAWULX010000250.1:0-1841 GCA_963923775.1 uncultured bacterium | reverse complement strand
CCATATTGCTATGATGTGTTCTTGTATCATACTCAATTGGATCTTGTATAAATTGGAAACCAGGTAATCCAATAGCATCAAATGCTAAGTGATCAGTGCCACCAGTGTTGCTAATAGTAACCGTTGTTGCGCCTAAGTCGTTAAATGGCGCCAACCATTTTGTGAAGATAGATTTACATGCTTCATTGCCTTGTAAATAAATACCTCTTACTTTACCTGTACCATTATCTATATTAAAATAGCCTGCAAATTTTTGGTGCGCTTCATTTGGTTTACCATTGGCATCTAAGAATGTATTTTTCACATAACCTCTTGAACCTAATAATCCTTGTTCTTCTCCGCTCCATAAACCAATACGAATAGTTCTCTTTGGTTGGACACCAATAGCTTTTATAATTCTCATTACTTCCATCATTACAGAAGAACCGGCAGCATTATCTGTTGCACCATTTCCTGCTTGCCAAGAATCTAAATGTGCCCCAATCATTACCACTTCGTCTTTTAATACTGGATCAGTTCCAGGAATTTCTGCAATTACATTATATCCTTGAACATCTTTTTCTTGAAACTTCGTTTTAACATCTGCCTCCATGCTTACTTCAGTACCAGATTTAACTAATCTTAATAACATATTATAATCTTCAATACCTAAAGCCATATCTAAAAAATTAGCAGCATCGGTTGCTTTATAAGCGCCACCTCCTTGTGAGAAGATAGTTCCATCATGATTTCTAACACCCGATGTGACCATACCAATAGCGCCTTCTTCTTTAGCTAAATTTTTCAGAATAGTCATAGCACGCATATTGCCATTTCTTGCCATGGCTTCTCTCATTCTTCTTTGTTGGGCAGTATCCATTGTTTGACCGCCTCTAGCACCTGCAGGCATAGTTGCTGCAGCCATTTTAGCAAGATCTTCTTCTGTAAAACGAATTGCATCTGCTTTGAAACTTTGTTTATATGCATTAGTTTGATCTATAATAATCAACTTACCTTTTAATTGACCAGCATATCCCATCACTGTTGCAGAATCTTTTGCATCCACAACAATTAATCCACCTTTCTTTAAACCTTTGGTTCCCTCTGTCCATGTTTTAGGCCAAGCCAATAAAGGTTTATAATATGGTGCAGTCATTGCTAGATACATTTTTTGTAAATCCCAACCTTTTCCAAATTCTCCCCAAGGTTCTACTTTGGCATTTTGCAAACCCCAACCAGCTAAAGTTTCTTTTGCATAATTAGCTGCTCTTGCATAGCCTTCTGAATTGGTTAAACGATTGCCATTTTTATCTGTTAAATTAAAAGCAATCTCCATCACTTTTGATTTTTTCAAACCCTCTTCTCTAATTTTTTGCATGATAGATGCATCCACTTCTTGTGCACTTGTTGTAAAGGGCATCAATAAAAACAAACTACCAATGATTGATAATACTGATTTCATAAATTCTGTTTTAAATAAATAATAGGTAATATAAAGATTTAAGATGATTTAAATTCAATTAATACATTAACGGAAAATTAGGCATGTCCTCCTTCAATTAATCTAGCTATACCAAATGCAGCACCTGCTGCTACTGCTCCAATCATCATTACTTTCAATCCACCTAGCCATGGATTAATGCCTGTCATTTTACTTTTAAAATAACCAAAGACAAATAAACAAACCAAAGTGATCATGGCAGAAAGTTCCAAGCCTTTTAAGGCATTGTCAACGAAGAAATAAGGTGTCAAAGGAATCATTCCTCCTACTACATAACTCGCACCAATATTAAATGCACTTCTAGAAGCTCTTTTAGGATCTGGCTTGGTTAAACCTAATTCGTGTTTCATCATAAAATCAA
>CAWULX010000249.1:0-1848 GCA_963923775.1 uncultured bacterium | reverse complement strand
ATAGTCTGGTTGCAAAACAGCTATTTTTAAACTTGCAAAACTATTGGGGTTATTTAGTTCGGGGAGAATGCGCATGGGTTAATTTTTTCTTCTTGCAAATGCGTCGTTAATAATATGTATAACTAATTCAGCAAAACTTTGATTAGCATATCTTAAAATTGCACCAATAGAAGTAAAGTTTTCATCTTCACTAATACCGCATTGTGCATTAACTTCTAATACATAGGCTTGGCCAGTATGTTTATCTACTCTTACATCAACTCTTGTATAGCCTGTTCCATTTACAGAAGCATACGCATCCCAAGAAACTTTTTGAATCTCCATTTGAATGTTAGAATTTCCTAACTGGTATTCATAAAAATTTTCTTCAGAAGGCATTGGACTTTCTTCTTCATATATTTCCCATAATCTATCAAAAGATAAAAACTTCTCTTGTTCTGGTAATGAAGCATGAAATACTCTTTCCACTGGAGGATAAATTTTTGCAAACTCAGGTTGATTATAAGATCCAACAATCATCACTGTATACTCTGGTCCTTCAATAAATGATTCTGCAATAATTCCATCAGTAGCTAAATCCCATCCTCTATATCCTTCAAACATCTTATCTAACTGAGTCTTTAATGAAAGCGTATCATTTACTACATTTTTTACACCCACTCCTAAACTACCACCAGATACTGCAGGTTTAACAATTAATGGGTTACCTAATTCTTTGATGATTTCCTCGGCATTATAATTTTTATCTTTGATACTGGCCCATTTTGGTGTAGGTACTCCCGCTTCATTAAAAGCCAATTTCATGGGAATTTTAGATGTAGTTATTTCATAAAAATAATCTGTAGCTCCAGTGTAAATTATTTTTTTAGCTTCTAATGCCTTGATCACTGAAACTCCAGGAGCACCATTTATTTCATCTCCATCACATAAATTCAATACAACTGGAAAAATTATTCCCTTGTCTCTTTCACCTGCAATTTCTTGAATAATTTTTTTATAATTCTCTAGAGTAACTGGTTGCCATTTCCATGGAATATCTAAAGATTCAAAAACTCTTGTATACTCTTCAATACTTTGACTAAAATCATAGTAGTAAGCTAAATTAGGATCTGGATTATTAATGGAAGGTGCCAAAACCCAAACTTTCAAATGCCCCACTGGAACAAAAGGATAAAATAAATGACGAAGCTCGCTCAATGCAGTATAATGAGATTGGTTATAGTTGCTATGAAGTTATAAAATATAAATGAATAGAATCTATTATTAGACCCTATTTTATTAGGGGTAATCAACTTATTTATTGTATCCATTAAAATAATAATCTATAGCATATAAGAGTTTCATCGAAACGATGTAGTTGTTTTACTAATAACCATTAATATTTAGCTATATGTACCAACATGTCATTATATGCGATCAACAAAAACTATATGCCTTGGGCAGCTATAGTATTTTAAGGGAACAGTCCATGTTTGAGACTTATTGCATGATTCAAGATTTAAAAGAGATTGATTATTGGGCATCCAGGCATCCAGGTAGTTTACTCATTGTAGATAGTGCTTTATTGAATTTTGACCATAAAGACAGTTTAATACATTTTAATGAGCTTCAAAAAGAACATCCTATGATGGTAATTATAAATGAGGAAGACGATTTGCAATTATTTAGACTAATAGATATTGGCATTTCTGTAATGGTTACCAGAAATGTTTCCGAAACGGAGTATTTAAAAGCTATGGAAATGGCCTTTAAACATAAAATTTTCTTTTGTAATCAATTAGCCAATAGGGTCTATAATCTTGTATATCAGGTAGATAAGATAAAGCAGATTGAAGAAGTCTATGCCTT
>CAWULX010000248.1:0-1858 GCA_963923775.1 uncultured bacterium | reverse complement strand
CATACAAAGCAGGGGACCAGCCCAATAATGCACTCTCTTTAAATGTATTTTCTCCTGGTGAAGTAGCTGCCACTGCTGGCACAAGCGGTGTAATTTATGGCGTAGGAGATAGTTTACAATTTGATAAAGCTTCTAGAATTAATCAATTCGCGCATGTAAATTATACCAAGGAGGTAAACAGATTAGGTATGTTATTGTGCATTAATGGTACAGGTATTATGAATAGTTGGGCCAAGAGATGGATTGGGGATTCAATTGATTACGCAAAGATGAATGAAGCAGCTTCTGCGATTGCCATTGGATCTGAAGGATTGCAAGTACTTCCTTTTGGCAATGGGGCAGAGCGTATTTTTAATAACAAGATTATAGGAGCACATTTATTGAATCTTAATTTAAATCAACATGGTGCTGCACATATTTATAGAGCAGTGCAAGAGGGCATTGCTTTTGCTTTTAGATTTGGATTAGATATCATGAGAGAGAATGGTATTAAGCCAAAAGTAATTAGAGCAGGCTATGCAAATTTATTTAAGAGCAAGGTTTTTACTGAAGCATTTGTGAATACACTCAATGTTCCTGTTGAATTATATGATGTTGATGGAAGTGTGGGTGCTGCAAAAGCTGGAGGAATTGGAGCTGGCATGTATGCTTCTTCTAAAGAAGCTTTCCAACATTTTACGCCTAATCAAACAATAGAGCCAACTCTATCAAAACAATATGATGAATTTTATAATCATTGGTTGCAATTACTTAAAAAATTTATTTAAATAATAACTCATTAAATCATTTCTTATGTCAGTAGTACTTGGAAACACAGAATTTTTTAAAGGAATTGGTAAAATATCCTTTGAAGGCCAATCATCTAATAATCCATTAGCCTATAGATGGTATGATGAAAATAAAATAGTTGCTGGAAAGCCAATGAAGGATTGGTTAAGATTTGCTGTTGCTTATTGGCATAGTTTCTGTGGCAATGGATCTGATCCATTTGGAGGTCCTTCACAAATTCATCCATGGGATGCAAAAGTTGATCCAATCGAAAGAGCAAAGGATAAAGCAGATGCAGCATTTGAGTTTATCACCAAGATGGGCCTTCCTTATTTTTGTTTTCATGATGTTGATGTAGTGGATTATACAAACGATGTGGTAGATAATGAAAAGCGTCTACAAACCATGACAACTTATTTGCAAGCAAAACAAAAAGCAAGTGGAGTAAAATTATTATGGGGCACTGCGAATGTGTTTAGTCACAGAAGATATATGAATGGGGCATCTACTAATCCTGACTTTCATGTTCTTGCACATGCTGGTGCACAGGTAAAAGCAGCAATGGATGCGACTATTGCATTGGGTGGAGAAAATTATGTGTTTTGGGGAGGTAGAGAAGGTTATATGAGTTTATTGAATACTAATATGAAGCGTGAGAAAGAACATTTAGCTAAGTTCTTACACACGGCAAAAGACTATGCTCGAAAAAATGGTTTTAAAGGAACTTTCTTTATTGAACCAAAGCCATGTGAACCAACCAAGCATCAATATGATTATGATAGTGAAACAGTGATTGGATTTTTAAGACAATATGATTTATTGAATGATTTCAAATTAAACATTGAAGTGAATCATGCTACATTGGCGGGTCATACTTTCCAACACGAACTACAAATAGCTGCAGACGCTGGTATGTTAGGAAGTATGGATGCCAATAGAGGAGATTATCAAAACGGATGGGATACTGATCAGTTTCCAACTAATCTAAATGAATTAACGGAGTCTATGTTAATCATCATGGAAGCTGGAGGTTTTCAAGGAGGCGGTATAAATTTTGATGCAAAAATTAGAAGAAACTCCACTGACCCAG
>CAWULX010000247.1:0-1891 GCA_963923775.1 uncultured bacterium | reverse complement strand
TAAAGTATTGATCAGGATTGGTTTCTTTTTTTAAAACAGCAGTATAAGCGTTGTTGTATACTTTTTTATTCATCACTGCTCCAACTTTGCTAGGAAGATCTTTGACAATTAAACTAGTTAACAAATCAGAAGAAGTTACATAGCCACCTCCATTAAATCTTAAGTCTAATACCAATTCATCAATACCAGTGTTCTTGTAATTTTTGAATCTATTAAATACAGATCTTAAACTATCATCAAAGCTTGTTAAGAATTGGATATAGGTAAGGTACCCAACTTTTTTACCTGACCATTCAATCACGGTGTCTTTTAAAATAGGGTTAGTCTGTAAAGTTGTCTTAGTGATATTTATAGTCTTGCCTGTTCCGGTGAAAATACTATTTGAAAAAGTAGCTAATTCAATTCCTAAAGTTTGATTTTGTAGAATACTTTGATAATTAGATACCGTAATTTGTTTACCATCTACTTTATAAATAAAATCTCCTCTTTTTAATCCTGCTGCTTCTGCGGCACTACCTTTTAATACATAAGAAATGGCAAATACAACATTATTTTGACTAAGATCGGCATAAAATGCACTGTATTTAATCCCCAAAACTGTATTGATTCCATTTAATTGATTGGTTAAATTGGTTGCACTTGTATCCATCCAAGAAAAACGATCGATGGTATCGTATCCATATAATAAGGTGTAGAAATAGTCGATAGGTTTAGATTTAATAGCAGTATTCGCCAATGTGGGCATTTGGTCTGCCCACAAATAATAATCTTTCATTGCACCATAAATAAATACATTAGCAGCAGAATCTGAATTGTTATTGGCTGTATTGGTTGAAAAACTTGGGATATTCCCAGATTCAATTGTTTTCTTACAAGCTGTAAAAACAAACAATATAAGACCAATATATATGTACTTTTTCATACTCTTTAATTAATATGTAAATTTATAAATTTTTCAATTCTTTCTGTTAATTTATTTATTCTACTAATTTGGTAGACTAAATTTAAATCCTATATTTGTGTAATATTCTAACTTGTTTTCAGTTAAACGTTTAACTTTATTCTATGAAACAACTATTAACCATATTGATTTTAGTATTTATTAGTGGAACGATATTTGCTCAAAATAGTGAAGACCATAAAAAATCTGTAGAACAGTGGCATCAAAAGAGAATTGATAATTTAAAAGAGGAAGACGGTTGGCTAAATTTGGAAGGTCTTTTTTGGCTACATCAAGGTGTTAATACATTTGGTAGTGATGCTAAAGCTGATTGCTTTTATGATAATAGTAGTTTTCCTAAATATTTAGGAGATTTTATTTTGCTTGGTGATTCTGTTGTGTGGGTGAATCAAATAGAAAAAGGTGCTTTAGTGAATAAAACAAATTATTCAAAAGGTAAATCAGTGACCGTATTTAAATGGGATGGAACCAATGAACAGGCTGCTGTTTTCACCTATAATAGATTTAAATGGGTGGTGATTAAAAGAGAAGATAAAATTGGTATTAGATTTAGAAATTTAGATGCTACAACTTTAACTGGATTTAAAGGAATTGAACGTTTCCCAGTAGATGAAAAATGGAAAATTAAAGCTGTACTAGAAAAGCCGCAAGAGAATTTTTTAATGATTACCAATGTGCTTGGACAAACTACGGCACAAAAAAAGGCAGGCACTTTAAAGTTTGAAATTGAAGGTAAATCTTATAGTTTAGATGTGATTGATGAGGAAGGAGTGAGATATTTTATCACTTTTGCAGATGCTACTTCTGGTAAAACAACCTATGGCGCAGGAAGATTTATTGAAGTAACCAAGGCAGATGCTAATGGGAATACAGAGATTGATTTTAATTTGGCCTATAATCCACCCTGCGCCTTTACTGCTTTTGCAACCT
>CAWULX010000246.1:0-1892 GCA_963923775.1 uncultured bacterium | reverse complement strand
TCGGCAGCGTCAGATGTGTATAAGAGACAGACGTATGACTGTAAAAGGATAACAAATGCCAATTATAAATAACCCGTTCAATGGAAAGATGAATTTAGATGTGGCTAATTACCGCATTTCTAATAACGATTACATTGATGCTTTAAATATTACCAAAGATGCTCAAGGCGAAGGTCAAGACAGAATAGTATCTAATATTTTAGGTAATGAAAAAATTGAATACACATTACCTGCGGGTACAAATAAAGTAATTGGTTTTTATTCTGATAAAGTTAGAAATAGAGCTTATTATTTTATTTATAATAGTGAAGGGTATCATTCTATTTTATATTATGATTTAAATGATAATACGGTATACAAAATACTTATTAGTAAAACTGATAGTAATGGAGTGGATATTTTATCATTTAATCCATCTTATAAAGTATTGTCCGTAAATATATTTTACAGAGATGAAGAAGGGGATTTGTTGTTTTTTAACGATGGATTAAATCCTCCAAAATACATAAATACAATTAACATACATGGCACTTCTTGGAAATTAGAGTATTTGCTTATTGCTAAAGCTCCTCCAATTATGCCACCTCAAGTAGTATATGAAAATGATACTACTGTTTCTATTAATAATTTAAGAAATAAACTATTCCAATTTGGATATAGATTTGTTTATGAAAATAACGAAAAATCGGTTTGGAGCTCAAAAAGTATAGTTCCATTGCCACAACAAGATAATTTATCATTAACTCAAAATCCGTTTACAAATAATTCAAGAATTTCAGTAAACGTATCTACTGGCGGTGCGGATGTTACAGGTATAGAACTTTGTTTTAGAGAAACAACTAATGAAACTACAAGTGATTGGTTTTTAATTAAATCAATAAATAAAGAAGAAAATTCAATTGCAGATGATAGTATCTATACTTTTAATTTTAAAAATGATAGCGTATATGCGCAAATAGCTCTAACTGAGTCATCTCAATTACAAGATTATGTTCCACAAAAAGCAAATGCAGCAGAATTAGCAAATGGTAATGTTTTACTTTATGCTGGTATTACTGAAGGATATAATAAAACAAATATGAATTTAGAAGCCACATCAAATGGGGCTACAACTGGATTCTTTTTTGATACTTGCGGATTATTGTTTTTTGCAGAATGTGAAGGATTGAATAGTGGTTCTACTGGTTCAAGATTAAAAATTAGAGTATTTGGTACTGGTACAAATACAGATGGCGTTGTTACAACATTAGACAATCCAGCTGGTACTTATACTATTCATGTTGCAGATACTACTTCTTTAAATGAAGTTGGTATTGCATATACATACAATTCAGCTACTCCATTATTGGTAAGCACGCTTTTAGGTAATATTTCCGCTGCATTAATTGGATCTTCGGCTAATTGGTCGCAATATTCACTTAGCGGGAATGTATTGACAATGGATTATAATGGGGAATTTATTTTATATTCAAGTGGCATTATATTAAGAGAGCCAGTTGATGTTCCGCAAAATACTACTTTTTCAAATGCATATAATTCAGGTTATGAATTTGCTATTCAATATTTTGATTCTGTAGGTAGAACAATTGGCGCACAAACAAGTACAAAGGCTTCTTTTACAACTTTCGCAAGAACTACGGCAGATTTTAATGTGCCATTTGAAACCAATTTGTATATTTACAATACGCCTCCATTAGAAGCTCGATACTATCAAGTATTGCGTTCTAATAATACTACATACAATAAAATATTATATTGGATAAGCACAAGTGCAAGATCTGGTATTTATACATTAGGTGATTTAACAAGATACGCTTATATAAATATTGATAATATTCAGGCATATAATGAAGAAATAAGTCTGTCTCTTATACACATCTCCGAGCCCACGA
>CAWULX010000245.1:0-1897 GCA_963923775.1 uncultured bacterium | reverse complement strand
GCAATACAAGCTTCTACCCATGCAGCATAGTGTCCTTCAGCTCCACCTTTAACACGCTCAATGGTTTGAGGTACTTTGGTAGTATTAGTTAAATTTGTAGGCAATAATTGTGGGTTAACACCATAAGTACCAGCCATCATCTTTCCTTTAGTACCTTCAAAGATTACACCATTTCCGCCATCACCCATTACTTCATTAGGTCCTAATTCTGCTGGTCTTTCTGGTTGAATACCACCGTCCATCCAATGTAATTTAATATCTGGTTTTCCATTTTGACCTTTGAATGTTAAAATGATATGAGAAGCTGCTGGTGGACTATCTGGAGAGTAAACTCTTTGCCATGGTGCAGTGTATCTTGTTGCAACACTACACTCAGCAGCTACTGGATATCCTAATCCTAATACTGCAAATGCTGGAGCCATAATATGACAAGCCATATCTCCTAAAGCGCCGGTACCGTAATCCCACCAGCCTCTCCAGTTAAATGGTAATAAACCTTCGAAATAATCTTTTTGTGGTGCAGTACCTAACCATAAGTTGAAATCCAATTCCGCAGGGATGGCAGAAGAAGTAGTTGGTCTTACAACTCCTTGTGGCCATACCGGTCTGTCTGTATAACAATAAATAGTATGTACGTCTCCAATTAATCCTGCATTGTACCAGTCTTGTAACATACGAACACCATCTCCTGATGAACCTTGGTTACCCATTTGAGTTACTAAATTATTTGCTTTAGCTACTTGTGTCATCATTCTTGCTTCGTAGATATCATGTGCCATTGGCTTTTGTACATAAACATGCTTTTTTAATTGCATTGCAGCCATTGCTTGCACACCGTGCATATGATCTGGTGTTGATACAGAAACAGCATCAATATGCTTGTGTTCCTTATCTAACATCTCACGGTAATCCTTATAATACTTTGCATTTGGATAACGCTTTCTACTGGTTACTGATTGACGATCGTCTACATCACATAAGAAAGCAATGTCTGCTTTCCCACTTTGGTAGAAAGAAAATAAATCACCTTCTCCTTTTCCACCTGCACCAATACCTGCAATCTGTAATTTATCACTAGGTGCTGTAAATCCTTTACCACCTAATACGTGTCTTGGTAGGATATAAAATCCGCCCATCGCCAATGAGGCATTTCTAATAAAATCTCTTCTAGAGTTGTTTGATTTTCTCTTAGACATAGCAATTCGTTAATTTGTGAATAATCGTTAAAATGACTAGGTTAAATTATGTAAAAAATGGCAATTTGGCCAATTATTTTTATGAATGAACCAATTGGGCCCGCTTTCGTTATATTAGAGTAAATTGCTGTACTATAAATGTCAAGATATGATAACTAAATTGGAAGGGTTAAAACAGTATTTTCAGTCTGGAGCAACCCAAAGCTATGCTTTTAGAATCTTACAATTAAAGAGATTAAAGCAAATAGTATTAGAACACGAAAAAGAATTATACCAAGCCCTTCATACCGATTTAAAAAAATCTGACGAAGAATCTTGGGCAACAGAGATTGGTTTTTTCTTGAATGAACTCAATTATACCATTGATCATTTAAAAGAGTGGATGCAGCCTAGTTCGGTGCCTACAAATTTATTAAATCAACCCTCTACCTGTTATACTGTTAGAGAACCCTTAGGTGTGGTTTGTATTATTGCTCCATGGAATTATCCTTTCCAATTATTGTTCACTCCATTGATTGGTGCTATTGCTGGTGGTAACTGCGTGGTATTGAAACCTAGTGAGTTTGCACCAGCCACTGCTACCGTGATGGCCTCCATTTGTAAAGCATTGTTCCCTGAAAATTATGTTTTATATGTAGAAGGTGAAGGCGCGCAAGTATTACCTCTGTCTCTTATACACATCTCCGAGCCCACGAGACCTC
>CAWULX010000244.1:0-1906 GCA_963923775.1 uncultured bacterium | reverse complement strand
AGGAGTATCGTCGGCAGCGTCAGATGTGTATAAGAGACAGAAATTATACCAATCAATTTCTCATACTTTGTTAATTTCGCATCAGAATTAAGGTTTTATAGATTTAATTCATATATAATTAATTATTTTAATATTAAAACATCCGCACCATGTCTAAATCAAAATTGGAGTACATCTGGTTAGATGGTTACAAACCAACTCAGTCTTTAAGAAGTAAGACAAAAATTGAAAACAACTTTAGTGGCAAATTAGAAGACTGTGATATGTGGAGCTTTGATGGCTCTTCTACTGAACAAGCACCAGGAGGTTCTTCTGACTGTTTATTAAAGCCAGTATTTATTTGTAAAGACCCAGGTAGAAAGAATGCTTATTTGGTAATGTGTGAAGTATTAAATGCTGATGGTACTCCACATGCATCTAATGGTCGTGCAACTATCCAAGATGATGATAATGATTTCTGGTTTGGATTTGAACAAGAATATTTCTTATGGAATCCAGCAACGAATAAGCCTTTAGGTTTCCCAGAAGGTGGATACCCTGGACCGCAAGGCCCTTACTACTGTTCTGTAGGTGCAAATAATGCATATGGTAGAAATATAGTAGAAGAACATTTAGATATTTGTTTAGAGGCAGGTTTGAATGTAGAAGGTATCAATGCTGAAGTGGCTGCTGGACAATGGGAATTCCAAATTTTTGCAAAAGGTGCAAAAGAAGCAGGTGATCAAATTTGGGTAGCTAGATATTTATTAGAAAGAATTGGTGAAACATACGGTGTATCTATTAACTGGCATTGTAAACCTTTAGGTACATTAGATTGGAATGGTTCTGGAATGCATGCTAACTTCTCAAATACTACTTTAAGAACATGTGGTAAGAAAGAAGTGTATGAAACTATTTGTGAAGCATTTAGACCAGTAGTGAAAGAACATATTGAAGTATATGGAGCAGACAACCACTTACGTTTGACAGGTAAACACGAGACTGCATCTATACACGATTTCTCATTTGGAGTATCAGATAGAGGTGCATCTATTCGTATTCCAATTGGTGCAGTAGAAAAAGGATGGAAAGGATGGTTAGAAGATCGTCGTCCAAACTCTGCAGCAGATCCTTACAAAGTAGCAGCTAGAATTATCAAGACGGTAAAAACTGCAAAAGTGTAAGCCATTGATTTTTAATGAAAATGGTTCATAAATAGTGTTTTGAATTGCAATCCCCCATGAAAATGGGGGATTTTTTGTGCATTAAAGCATTTTATTAACGGATATAGCTTGAAAATAGAAGGGTAAATTTGCATTGCTTAAAAATTTAAATAATAATTATATGTCATTAAGAACAGATGCTGTCAATCATGTGAGTCATGGTAAAGTTCAGGCTCCAGAAATTAAAGGTGCTAAAATCACTGGTGTTTTTGGTGAAAATGTTTTCACTTTAAAAACTGCAAGAGAATATTTAAGCGATGAAGCTTATAAAAGCTTATTAGCAAGTGTAAGAGGAGGTAAAAAAATTGATCGTCAAGTGGCTGGTCAGATTGCATCTGGAATGCGTGCTTGGGCTGAGAGTAAAGGTGTAACACACTACACACACTGGTTCCAACCATTAACTGGATCTACAGCTGAAAAACACGATTCCTTTTTTACACTAAAAGGAGATGGAACTGCAATTGAAGAATTCGAAGGAGCAGCATTAATTCAACAAGAACCAGATGCCTCTTCATTTCCGAATGGTGGTTTAAGAGCAACTTTTGAAGCAAGAGGATATTCTGCTTGGGATCCCTCTTCTCCCCCATTCATAATTGAAATTGGTAATGGTAAGACTTTATGTATCCCAACCATCTTTATTTCTTACACTGGTGAATCTTTGGACTATAAAGCGCCATTGATGAAAGCTGTTGAAGCAGTGAATA
>CAWULX010000243.1:0-1908 GCA_963923775.1 uncultured bacterium | reverse complement strand
TTAAGTGCTTTAACAGGTGCAGAAGGAAGATTTGATTATACCATCAGTGATTCAAAAATTATTGGCATTGTAGATTATGCACATACTCCAGATGCCTTAGAGAATGTTTTAGAAACTATTGCTAAGTTAAAAAAAGGTGAAGAGCAAGTTATTACAGTTGTGGGATGTGGTGGTGATAGAGATAAAAGCAAAAGACCTATTATGGCTCAAGTAGCTTGTGATTTAAGTACAAAAGTTTTCTTAACAAGTGATAATCCAAGATCAGAAGATCCAAATGATATTTTGAACGATATGGAGCAAGGATTAACCAGTGCAGCAAAAAGAAAGTATATCAAAATTGTAGACAGAAAAGAAGCCATCAAAGCAGCAGTGAGTATAGCGAATCCAGGAGATATTATTTTGGTGGCAGGAAAGGGTCATGAAAAATACCAAGACATTAAGGGTGTAAAAACCCATTTTGATGATAAAGAAACCTTGTTTAATCTATTTAAAGAATTTGAAAAATAATCCCCATGCTATATCAATTATTTTCTTGGTTGAATAAAACATTTAATATCCCTGGATTGGGCGCCTTTCAATTCTTGACTTCAAGAATTGCAATGGCAATTTTATTGTCTTTATTTATTGCCACTGTTTTTGGTAAGAAAATGATTTTATTCTTACAAAAAAAGCAAATAGGTGAAACGGTTAGAGAATTAGGTTTAGCTGGAGAGCAACAAAAGAAAGGCACTCCAACTATGGGAGGTATTATTATTTTATTGAGTATTTTAATACCTACAATTTTGTTTGCCAATTTAGACAAGGTATATATCCGTTTGATGATTTTATGTACTGTATGGTTGGGCTTAATTGGTTTCTTGGATGACTATTTTAAAATTCGTGCACGTAAAGAAGCGCAAAGTAAAGGGAAAGCCTATAAGAAACAGAATAGTGATGGTCTAGCAGGTTTGTCAAAAATTATTGGACAAGTAGGATTAGGAATTATCATTGGAGTGACTTTATATTTTAGCAATGCAGTAACAGTAGAAAGAGAGATAATATCTACTAATATCTCTGCTAATTTGCAAAAAGGAGAACATATTGCTAAAGGTGCAGATGTGGTGGTAAGAAATATCAATGGTAAAGAACGTCGTTTTGTAAAAGTAAAAACACCGATCACGACTATTCCTTTTGTAAAAAATCATGAATTCAATTACAGTAAATTAGTAAGCTGGATTGGTCCAGGTGCAGAACAATACACTTGGGTGGTATATATTTTGATTGTAACATTCATAGTCACTGCAGTATCCAATGGTGCCAATATTACAGATGGTTTGGATGGATTAGCTTCAGGTGTAAGTGCCATTATTGGTGCAGCGTTAGGTGTATTTGTTTATGTAAGTGGTAACTATGTATTTGCCGATTATCTAAATGTAATGTATATCCCAAACTTGGGTGAGTTATCCATTTTTGTAGGTGCTTTTGTAGGGGGTTGTATTGGATTTTTATGGTACAATGCATATCCGGCGCAAGTATTCATGGGTGATACTGGTAGCCTTGCATTAGGCGGCATCATTGCATCTTTAGCCATTATTGTAAGAAAAGAATTATTGATTCCAATTTTCTGTGGTGTATTCTTAATTGAAAACTTAAGCGTGATCATACAAGTGTCTTATTTCAAGTACACTAAGAAAAAATATGGAGAAGGTAGAAGGGTGTTTTTAATGAGCCCTTTACATCATCATTATCAAAAGAAAGGATTTCATGAAAGCAAGATTGCAGTTCGTTTTTGGATTATTACCATCCTTTTGGTAGTGGCTTCTATATTAACCTTAAAGACTAGATAACCTTGGCAAAGAAGTTAATCATATTAGGCGCAGGAGAGAGTGGAGTAGGTACTGCACTTTTAGCAAAGCAAAAAGGCTACGA
>CAWULX010000242.1:0-1923 GCA_963923775.1 uncultured bacterium | reverse complement strand
ATTTGTAGTGGGGCATATTACACCAGAAGCCTATAAGGGTGGATTAATTGGAATAGTAGAAGATGGAGATATCATTGAACTCAATGTACCAAAGCGTACAATGACTTTAAAAGTAGATGAAGCAACAATTGCTAAAAGAAGAGCAGCACAACCAAAGCCACAGTTGAAAGTAACCAATGGCGTATTATATAAGTATGCCAAATTAGTAAAAGACGCAAGCGAGGGTTGTGTAACGGATGCAGATTAAAAAAGTATTATGGAAGCGAAACAATTAACAGGATCACAAGCAGTACTCGAAGCATTTATTGCTGAAGGGGTGGATACCATTTTTGGATATCCTGGTGGTGCTATCATGCCTATCTACGATGCATTGTACGATTATCACGATAAATTAAAACATATCTTGGTAAGACATGAACAAGGTGGCATACATGCAGGACAAGGTTATGCAAGAACATCTGGAAGAGTGGGTGTGGTTTTTGCAACAAGTGGACCAGGTGCAACAAATTTAGTGACTGGATTAGCAGATGCCATGATAGATAGTACACCATTGGTTTGTATTACTGGACAAGTGTTTGCACATTTATTAGGAACAGATGCGTTTCAGGAAACAGACATTATTAATATCACCATGCCTGTAACCAAATGGAATTATCAAATCACAGATGCAACAGAAATCCCACATATTTTGGCTAAAGCATTTTACTTAGCAAAGAGTGGAAGACCAGGGCCAGTGTTGATTGATATTTCTAAGAATGCACAATTACAAAAATTTGATTACGAAGGATACACTCCTTGTAATCATGTAAGATCATATAGACCAAAACCAATTATTCGTAAAGAATATATTGATGCTGCAGTAGCATTAATCAATGCTGCTAAAAAACCAATGATCATTTTTGGACAAGGTGTGATATTAGGAAAAGCAGAAAAAGAATTTAAAAAGTTTGTAGAAAAATCAGGAATACCAGCAGCATGGACCATTTTAGGATTAAGTGCCTTGCCAACAGATCATCCATTGAATGTAGGTATGTTGGGAATGCATGGAAACTACGGACCCAATGTTTTAACCAATGAGTGCGATGTATTAATTGCGGTGGGTATGCGTTTTGATGATCGTGTAACAGGAAGATTAGATAAATACGCTAAGCAAGCCAAGATTATTCATTTAGATATTGATCCTTCAGAGATTGATAAAAATGTAAAAACAGATGTTGGTGTATGGGGAGATTGTAAAGAAACATTGCCTTTATTGACATTGGGCATTGAGCAAAAAGAAAGAACAGAGTGGGTAAATGTATTTAAGGATTATGCTCAAAAAGAATACGATCAATGTATCAAGGACGAAATATATCCTAAGACAGAAGAGATGACCATGGGAGAAGTGATACGTATTGTAAACGAAGTGAGCAAGGGAGAGGCTATTATGGTAACCGATGTAGGACAACACCAAATGGTTACTTGTAGATATGCACAGTTTAATCAAAGTAGAAGCAATGTAACTTCTGGCGGATTAGGTACCATGGGCTTTGGTTTACCAGCGGCTATTGGTGCAAAGTTTGGAGCGTTAGATAGAACAGTAGTAGCAGTAATTGGAGATGGTGGATTCCAAATGACTTTACAAGAATTAGGAACCATTATGCAAACAGGTGTGGATGTAAAAATCTTGATTTTAAATAATCAGTTTTTAGGCATGGTGCGTCAGTGGCAACAATTGTTCCATGACAAGCGCTATTCATTTGTAGATATTGAAAGTCCAGATTATATCATGTTGGCAAAATCATATGGTATTGAAGGAGCAAAAGTGGAACATAGAGATCAATTAGCAGCTGCTGTAAAAACAATGTTGGAATCCAAAGGTTCTTATTTATTAGAAGTAATGGTAGGAAAAGAAAACAATGTATTCCCAATGGTACCACAAGG
>CAWULX010000241.1:0-1938 GCA_963923775.1 uncultured bacterium | reverse complement strand
CTATAGAAGATTGTATTAGTTCTTTTATTTTTATAATGGACATGATCTATTGTATTTGTTGATGTAAAAGTAAAAAAATATCAGACATTTGCTCCCAAGTATATTTTTGCTTCTCAATTTTTATTTGAGGCAGATAATGAACATCCCCATTTTGGTATAAAGTAGTAATTCCTTCAGCGATACTATCCACCGTTGGTTCTACTACAACACCCACTTTATTATTGGGCACCGTATCTGCTAATCCACCCACATTGGTAACCAACATGGGTTTTTCAAAATGATAGGCAAGGGGAGTTACACCACTTTGAGTTGCATTTCTATAGGGTTGTATGATAAAATCAGCACTGCATACGTAGTTTCTAACTTCCTTATCTGCTATAAAACCTTCCACTATATTAACCCTATCTTTTATGTCAAGTGTATTAATTAATTCATAATACGGAGTGGCATCTTCATAAAATTCGCCTACAATCATTAAATAAATACCAGAAGATTTAATTGATTCTGTAGCCATTGCTTTTAATAAAAGATCCAAACCTTTATACTTTCTAATAAACCCGAAGAATAAAATAAGTTTTTGGTCGGCAGGAATCCCTAATATACTTCTAGCAGTTTCTTTTGAAATAGGGTCACCAAAATGATCAAATATGGGATGTGGAGAAATGAGTGTTGGTTTTTTAGAAAACTGCTGTACATCTATTTTTACTTTTTCACTCATTGTTAAAAAACCATCCACCGATGCAGCAAAATATTTAGTAAAAAACTGATCACCTATTCTTTTTTCATGAGGGATCATATTATCCACTATAGCAATCACTTTAGTTTGATTGTTTGACTTGGCAATTCGGCATATAGTGCCCAAACATGGAGCTAAGAAGGGTAGCCAATACCTTACAATAATTAAGCTGGGAGCGGCTTTTCTTAATTGTAATCCAACTTTGATCCAATTGAATGGATTGATTGAATTAATGGAAACATGAATGGTAATATTCTCTGGAGCAGGTAAATTACTGTATTGTGTTTTGCCTGGAAATAAAAACTGAGGGTATTGTAAAGAGAAAGTTTCTATACTACTTGAAATACCTTTTTGATTAAATGTAGTAGCTAGTTTTTCGTCAAATGCTGCTAGTCCACCTCTTAAGGGCCAAGCGGGGCCTATTATGACCAAATTGTTTACCATCCTATTTTCTCAGCTATTAAATAGTGGTTTCTGTCTGGTGCATTTCTATTGATTAATTCTGCAATAAAACCAGCTAAAAATAATTGCACACCAATTAACATAGAAGTTAATGCAATATAAAAAGCAGGCTTATTGGTAATGCTAGTTTCTGGGTATAAAAATTTAGAAACAGTTATATATCCAACAGAACCAAATCCTATTAAGAAAAACAGGGTACCCACTAACCCAAAAAATTGCATAGGCTTCTTGCCAAACTTAGATAAAAACTGTATAGTCATTAAATCTAAGAAGCCATTTACGAATCTTTCCCAACCAAACTTGGTTGTACCATATTTTCTTGCTTGATGCACTACTACTTTCTCGCCAATTTTTTTAAATCCAGCCCACTTAGCTAAAATGGGTATATAACGATGCATTTCTCCAAACACTTCAATACTTTTCACCACTTTTAATTGATAAGCTTTTATGCCGCAATTAAAATCGTGTAATACAATTCCAGAACTTTTTCTAGCAACAGCATTGTAAATTTTGGAAGGAATATTTTTTGTAAAAGTATTATCGTATCTTTTTTTCTTCCATCCACTCACTAAATGATATCCATCTTCTGTAATCATTTTATAAAACTCAGGAATCTCATCTGGGGAATCTTGTAAATCAGCATCCATAGTTACAACTATGTTGCCATTAGCAGCTTTAAAACCCTCATTTAAAGCTGCTGATTTACCGTAATTTCTTTGAAAACGAATTCCTTTTAAAGC
>CAWULX010000240.1:0-1945 GCA_963923775.1 uncultured bacterium | reverse complement strand
CAGATGTGTATAAGAGACAGGTCTATGTTAATCATCATGGAAGCTGGAGGTTTTCAAGGAGGTGGAATTAATTTTGATGCTAAGATTAGAAGAAACTCCACTGACCCAGCTGATTTATTCCACGCACATATTGGAGGTATTGATAGTTTTGCAAGAGCTTTAATAACTGCAGAAGCCATTTTAGAAAAATCAGAATACAAGCAAATTAGAAAAAACAGATACGCTTCTTTTGACACTGGAGCAGGTAAAGATTTTGAAAATGGCCAAATGAGTTTAGAAGATTTAAGAGCATATGCTATTGATAAAGGAGAGCCAGCAACTATAAGTGGTCGACAAGAATATTTAGAGAATATCATTAACAATTTCATTTAATTAGTTAGCTCTTTTGATTGATTATTCATAACTTAATGCATGCAAACAACAATCAAGAAGCTGGGCTTATGGACAAGTACTTCTTTAGTACTTGGTAATATGATTGGGGCAGGTGTTTTTATGATGCCTTCCACTTTAGCTAGTTTTGGTGGAATAAGTATTATTGGTTGGGTTTCTTCTTCCATAGGCGCCTTTTTATTAGCGAAGATTTTTGCGCATTTAAGTAAAATGATGCCAGGTAAAGATGGTGGTCCTTATGCTTATTCAAAATCTGCTTTGGGCGATTTTGCAGGTTTCTTGGTTGCCTGGGGTTATTTAATTTCTGTTTGGTGTACCAATGCCGCTATCACTGTTTCCTTTATAAGTGCCTTAAGTACTTTTATTCCAGCATTGGCAACAAATTCTTTATTAGCAGTATTTACAGGCTTGGCAACTATTTGGATATTAACTTGGATTAATACTTTAGGAGTACTCACTTCTGGCAAACTTCAATTAATTACCACTATATTAAAAGTAGTTCCCATATTTTTAGTGGGTGTAGTGGGTTTGTTTTTTATTCAATGGAATAATTTTTTACCTTTTAATGCAAGTGGGACCAGTACGCTCTCTGCTATTACTGCATCAACAACATTAACATTTTTTGCCTTCTTGGGTATTGAATGTGCTACCATTCCCTCGGGTAGTGTAGACAATCCTGAAAAAACAATAGCTCGTGCTACTTTATTAGGTACCCTTATTGCTACTATTGTATATATATTAAGTACAGTAAGTATTATGGGAATGATACCTGCTGCACAATTAAAAACAACCGTTACTCCATTTGCAGATGCAGCTACGATTATTTGGGGCGATGGCGCTAAGTATTGGGTGAGTGCAGGTGTTGCTATTGCTGCCTTTGGTGCTTTAAATGGATATATTTTAATTCAAGGTCAATTACCAGCTGCCATTGCAGCTGATCAACTTTTTCCTGCTGTATTTGCGAAAAAAAATAGCAAGGGTGTTCCAGCTTTTGGCGTTGCCATCTCAAGTATATTGGTTTCATTTTTTATGATCATGAATTATACAAAGGGCTTGGTTGATCAGTTTAAATTTCTAATATTATTGACTACCCTTACTGTCTTGATACCTTATTTATTTTCTACTGCAGCCTATATTATTTTTAGATTGAAAGAAGTCAACCTTTCAAAATGGATTAGATATTCTGCCATTATATTATCTTCATTAGCTTTTTTGTTTTTTATGTGGATGATTATTGGATCAGGGCAAGAAATTGTATACTGGGGATTTGTATTATGCATGTCTTCCATACCTGTGTATGTTTGGGGACTTACTAAAAGAAAACTGTAAAAAATAAATATTTTATGAAATCGCATTCTGAATCAGGGAAATTAAAATCTGTTTTTATTAAAAGAGCAAAAGATGCATTTATTGACGAAGCACATATTTCTCAATATTGGGAAGCGTTGAATTATTTAGGAAAGCCTCAAATAAATAAAGCCTTAGCTGAGTACGATGCCTTTGAACAAGTGTTTAAAGATAATGGAACAGAGATTTTCTATTTACCTGAAGATGC
>CAWULX010000239.1:0-1954 GCA_963923775.1 uncultured bacterium | reverse complement strand
GATACCACCGTAGAACCTGTTGCTCTAAGCCATCCCCACTTCTCCCCCGTTCTTTCTTTGATTTTATGAAAAATATATACATCAACTAGCTGACTCACTAAAAACGCCACTAAACTTCCAATTATAATCCACATGCCTTGTCCAAAAATTGCTTCAAATGCCCCTTGCATACTAGGCACTCCATCTGCTTGTTTGGAACTCACCCAGAAATTGGCAGGTGCAATGTGCATGGCTAAATAGAACATCAAGAATGCATAAATAATCAAGCTCACTGCAGTTAAACTAATTCTTCTTACAGCTTTTGGTCCATAATATTCATTCACTATATCTGTAATCACAAATTCTAATGGCCATAATAACACTCCACAAGTCAAATTAAAAGAAAGACCAGATTGTCCTAAAATTGTCAGGTTAGCTGGTGCAATACCTAATACTCCTTCTAATGAAAATATTTTTCCTCCAATACATTCTGCAATCAATGCATTGGCAACGAAGAAAGCAGTTATGCCTAAAAAAAGTTTGGTGGGTTTGTCTTTAAGAATGGAGGATATCATAATGCTTTATGCAAATAAGGTGATTAATTGAATGAATAACATTCCCAAATTGAAAAAGGTTTGCCAATTACGTAAATTGATCTCTATTTTTTTGATAAAAACAACAGTCATCAACACTCCTAAAACAATATTAACAAATGGAGCCATTTCCAATCCCATTACTCCAAAAAAATTACCCAAGAAATTAGGTAAGTGCCAACCAGGTATGTACATAATAGCCAAATCAATCAAAAAACAAATATTACATAATACAGCCAATCTAGAGATAAAGGGAACATAGGCTTTATAATTCATATAAATGGAGTGTTTTTAACAATGTAGAAGGCAATAAAATTACAAAAAAAGCCTTTTTAGTTGTAGGTTTGTTGCACTAATTTAATTATTATGTTGAAGAACTTTCTTAAAACTGCACTACCTCATTTAATCGCTGTAATAATATTCGCCATCGTGGCAATTGTTTATTGCAAACCGGCTTTAGAAGGCAAGGTTTTACAACAATCAGATATTACACAATTTAAAGGTATGGCGCAAGATGCGCTTCAATATAGAGAAGTAAATGGACATACGCCACTATGGACAAATAGCATGTTTGGCGGTATGCCAACTTATCAAATTACTGGTGTAGTTGGTTATGCTTATTCCATTGGTGTACTAGATCGTTTATTTACATTAAACCTTCCCGAGCCAATTAGTTTATTTTTCTTAGCCTGTTTAGGTTTTTATTTTTTGGCACAAGTCTTAGGCTTTAATAGCATCATTAGTATTGTAGGAGCACTAGCCTATAGTTATGCCACATACAATCCTATTATTGTAATCGTGGGTCATATCACCAAAATGCATGCCATTGCATATTTACCTTTCTTCATAGGCTCCTTGTTTATTTTATTCAGAAAAAAATACCTGTGGGGTCTTTTATTGACTAGCATATCTACTGCTTTATTTGTGCAAGCCAACCACTTACAAATTACTTACTACGGTATTATTATTGCAGTATTCATGTCTATTTACTATTTAATTACATGGATCAAAGCAAAAGACTTCATAGCTATATACACCACATTGGCAGCTGGATTAATTGCTGCATTATTAGGCCTAGCGGTAAACGCTCCTATTTTAGTGAGCACTTATGAATATGGCAAAGCATCTATCAGAGGGGGGAGTGCTCTGGTAACCAAGGATAGCAAAACCAATGCTACTGGATTAAACAGCGATTATGCTTTAAGTTATAGCATGTATGCATCAGAGCCCCTAGTTTTAATGTTTCCCAATATCTATGGTGGTGGTGCAGACCCTAATGCAGTAATGGACATTACAAAATCAAAAGCAGTTGAAACCTTGCAACAAATGCAACCCGAACTAGGTCAGCAATTACAAAGCTTTCTAAATTTTTATTGGGGAGG
>CAWULX010000238.1:0-1955 GCA_963923775.1 uncultured bacterium | reverse complement strand
TAGGTAGCCAAAGAGTAAGTAGTATTGGGTTAGCTAAAGCAAAAGAATTAATTGCAGCTGGTGAAATCGGCGAATTGAATATGGTGAATGCAGTATATGACAGACAAAGTTCTATTGGTGCCTGGGAATATACTATTCCAAAAGATGCCAGTGCATTAACTACAAATTGGGATAAGTTTATTGAAGTAACAGAAAAAATGGCTTTTGATGCAAAGAAATTTTTCTGGTGGAGAGCATTTAAAGAAGTTGGAACAGGTGTTGCAGGTGATTTGTTTATACACTTATTAAGTGGAACGCACTTTATGACAAATTCTAAAGGGCCTGAAAATATTTATAGCACTGGGCAGTTTAGTTATTGGAAAGATGGTAGAAATCTGCCAGATGTAATGTCAGGCGTGATGCAATATCCAAAAACAAAAGACCATGCTGCCTTCTTGATGACATTACAAGTAAATTTCATCAGTGGCACGGGAGGTCAAGAGCAAATTAGATTAATTGGATCTGAAGGTGTAATTGATGTAATTGGTAATAATATTACTGTAAAACACAGCTTAATGCCTGAAGCTCCAGGATTTGGGGGTTATGATTCTTTATTTACTTTTTCTAAAGCAATGCAAGAAGAGATGCAAAAAGATTACGATGCTAAATGGACTGCAGACCAAAGAAAGAGAAGAACAAAAGAAGATATAGTTTATAAGGCACCTGTAGGATACGATGATCATTTAGATCATTTTGCTAATTTCTTTGATTCTATCAGAACTGGTAAAACAGTAGTGGAAGACGCAGCTTTTGGATTTAGAGCCGCTGCACCTGCATTAGCTTGTAATGAAAGCTATTTTAATAAAAAAATTATAAGTTGGGATCCAGTGAATATGAAATTAAAGTAATGAAGCAAAAGCTCATTTCGACAATTTTATTGATCGCCTATATTGGTATCATTATAAAGGTGCTCATTTTAAAAGACATTCCAGCATTTCATATTGGTTATGTGACTTTAGATTTTGCTGGCACACATGACGGGCCTGCCAATTGGATACCTTTTAAAACAATTATACCTTACTTATTAGGATCTGGAGGATGGCTGATTGGAGGACTAAATATACTTGGTAATATTATTTTACTAGTGCCTGTTGGATTTTTATGGCCCTTTGTGTTCACTAAAACCAATTGGAAGCAAATTATAATTGTAGCTATTCTAGGATGCTTATTAATTGAAGGGACTCAAGCATTTTTACACATAGGAATTTTTGATATTGATGATGTTATACTGAATGCTATAGGTATTATAATTGGCTTTTGGAAAAATACCATTTGGCCAAAATTTGTTGATTTTATAAAAGCATATAAAATTTTAACAACAATTATAATATTGACAATTTTACTAAGTATTTATGTTGGCTATAAAAGTTTTATTAAAAGTTTACCTCCATTAAGAAGAGAAATAGCAAAAACCAGTAAATGCTGTGATTTATGCGGTGGAACTGGTGGAACAGGCAGAATAATTGCTATCGGAATAAATAATTTTACTATTCAAAGAAAAGATAGTGTTCAACAATTTATCAATATCACTAATAAAACTGACTATAAATCTTCAAACGGTAAAATATCTTTTAAAGATTTGAAAATTGGCAAACATGTTACTTTGATCATTGATGATTCTGAAACAGCCTCTTTAGTCTTAGTTTGTGAGGATATTACTAAGCCTTAATCAACCAACATATCATATACAACCACTTTATCCCATAAATGGCTGTACTTATCTACAAAAGCCTTATGAATTGGGTGTACCTGATAGGTATCTTGCTCTTGTGTACTATTAAAAATCATCATTTCAGTTACTTGATAGTCTGTTACAACTACATCTCTTTTTAAAGTAGATGCTGGCTCGCCTATAAATAATTTTTTAACCTCTTTGATGGCTTCTAAAGTTTTTAAGCCTTCTTTTAATTTTATTT
>CAWULX010000237.1:0-1972 GCA_963923775.1 uncultured bacterium | reverse complement strand
ACCCTGATTGGTATTTAGGGAAAATAAATGTTATTGAAACAAATGAATTAATGGGTATTAAACAAATGATGGAATTAATTAGAGAAGAATTTCCGGATTTAAAATTTGGATACTTTAATCCACCAATGGAAAGAATTAAAGGTGATTTTAATCAAAACTTTGCACACCATTGAGAAAGCAAAATCAAATAGGGGCATTATTTGCTATAACTAGTACCGTTATCTGGTCTGGCAATTTTATAGTTTCTAGGTATGCAATTCATTTGGCTGGCCCTATAAGTTTGGCTTTTTTTAGATGGACCATTGCGAGCATTACAATGTTCCCTTTTGCTTTTAAGGCTATCAAAAATGAATGGCCCATTTTTAAGCAAAATAAATTGTACTTTTTTTTAATGGGATTAGTAGGCATTGCGATTTATAATACCTTAATATATACATCTGGCCACTATACTACTGCGATTAATATGGCTTTATTTGGATCTACCGTGCATCCTATAGTATCAGCCTTATTAGGTGCAGCTATTATTCATGAAAAACTTCATTGGAAAAATATAACCGGAATAGCACTTTGTATTGTTGGCACCATTTATTTGTTAACCAAAGGGGAGTTAATGAATATTATCCATTTTAAAATGGGTGCAGGAGATTTATTAATGGTGCTAGCAGGTTGTTGTTTCGGATCTTATAATGTTTTTGTTAGAAAAAAACCGGCTGGCATTTCTAACACATCATTTCTGTTTTGTTTATTTACTATAGGTGCTATTTTTTTATTACCTGCCTCTCTTATAGAGATGAATCATGTTCAACCTGTAATATTTAATAGACATTTTCTTTGGATTGTATTATATATTGGCATTGGTAATTCAACCATCTCTTATTTAATTTGGAATTTAGCTATTCAAAAAATTGGTCCAGGTAAAACTGCACTTTTTGCAACATTAGCGCCATTATTAAGTTCCTATGAAGCAGTTTTATTTTTAGGTGAAACATTTAACAAAGCACAAATTACTAGTGGATTAATTATCATTGTTGGTATTATCATAAATACTTGGCCAACATCTAACAAACCCATTGTTGAACAAACTTCTTCTAATTAAATGAGCTCCACTATCCTATTACTTTGTGGTATTGCATTTTTAGCAGGATTTGTAGATGCTATTGTGGGTGGTGGTGGATTAATTCAAACACCTGCAGGTTTAATTCTGTTCCCTAATGAACCGGTTTCAAGAGTTATAGGTTCATTAAAAATTCCCAGTTTTACTGGCACTTTTTTTGCTGCAAGACAATACCTAAAAAAAGCTCCCATTCCATTAGCTAGACTTATTTTATTTACTAGCATTGCTTTTGCAGCGGCTTTCATAGGCAGTTTTTGTTTGACTTTAGTGAGCAATCAGTTTATGAAGCCAATCATATTTTTTGTATTAGTATTGATTGCCATTTATACCTATACCAAAAAAGATTTAGGATTGTTTGAAAGTAGAAATGATCAAATTTTCCCTTGGTTTAAAGGCATAGCCATTTGTTTAATTATTGGATTTTATGATGGTTTTATTGGCCCCGGTGCAGGTAGTTTATTGGTTTTAGCATTTATTAGTTGGTTAGGATTTGATTTTATGCAAGCAAATGCTCATGCTAAAGTGGTTAACTTAGCAACCAACCTTGGCTCCATCGTTTTATTCATTCTTAAAGGATCTATTCTTTGGAGCATAGCTATCCCCATGGCTATTTGTAATGCTGTGGGTGGATTTTTAGGTTCTAAGATGGCCATACAAAAAGGCAATAAATTTATTAGATCCTTCTTCCTATTGGTAATAATTGCTACTTTATGTAGATTGGGTTATGATGTATTTTTACATTAATTTTAAGCCATGCAATTAAGCTTTGAACAAACCAAAAATATTAAGGCAACCCTTTACACTATTCTTATTCTGTCTCTTATACACATCTGACGCTGCCGACGATACTCCTTGTGT
>CAWULX010000236.1:0-1987 GCA_963923775.1 uncultured bacterium | reverse complement strand
ACATTGTTTGTTGGAAAGTAAATGGGGTAATACCAGACGAATGGTCAAAACTAGCCAATAAATACCCAGCTAGATTTTTGTTTTATGATGATACACGAGAAACAAAACATTACATATCTTCCATAAGGCCAAACATATTAAAGCAGCATTTTACCCGTTTCCCTGAAATAGAACAGGAAGCTGTATTTTACCATGATTGCGATATAGTATTTACCAAGCCGATTAATTGGAATCAATTTTTAAATGATGACAAATGGTACGGATCTGATTGCAGATGGTACATTGGCCATGACTACATAAAAAGCAAGGGAGAGGATATTTTAGATGAAATGTGCCGCATAGTTGACATAGATAAGCAGATAGTAAAAGACAATGAATTAAATGCAATAGGAGCTCAATACTTAATGAAGGGAATCAATGCAGAGTTTTGGGAAAGAGTGGAAAAAGATTGCGAGAGATTATACAAAGAGATAACCGACATCAACAATATTAAAAAGCAAGAGAACCCAAGTTACCATGAGTTACAAATATGGTGCAGCGATATGTGGTGCGTATTATGGAATGGATGGAAGTTAGGATATGAATCCGTATGCCATCCCGCGTTACAATTTGCATGGGCTACTTCCCCTGAATCTGAGTGGGAAAAATACAATATCTATCACAATGCCGGGGTAGTTAGTGCAGATCAAGGATTATTCTACAAAGCCCTTTACATGAATGAATTACCTTACGGGGCAGATATTCAGGTAAAAGAAAACACAGCTAACAAAAGATATTGGGAGTTAATTAAAGAAATTGGTAAAAATTCAGCACTAATATGAACATAGGAATAGTAGTCTTAGCCACTAATTCCTATTTTATTTTAGGGGTTAGATTTATAAAAAAGTTTATGTACCATTACAAAGGTAGTGCGACAATTACTTTTTACTTTTTTTCGGAGGTAGATCCAGCCCCATATTTGCCTGACAATATCAATGTAGAATATCGTTACATGACAAACGGATCGTGGACGGAAGGCACTAATTCTAAGTTTAAATCCATACTAAGTCTGGAGCATAGCAAAAGCGATTATCTATTCTACTTTGATGCTGATACCAATGTGCAAAGTGAATTTACCGAGGAATGGTTTTTGGGAGACATGGTAGGTGGCCAGCATTTTGGAGACGAAGGCTTTATGAAAGAAAACAAAGCGTACGATCGAAATCCTAATTCTCAGGCTTATGTGCCATTAGATACTCCATTGACTCAGCATTACTATTACGGGGCATTTTTTGGCGGTAAAAAAGACAATATGATACAATTCTGTAAGAAGCTAAAGATGTACCAGGAATTGGATCAAATGATTAATTACGAGCCGGCTGTAAATGATGAAAGCTATATCAATAAAGAATTCCATTATAACCCTCCTACAAAGATGGTTTTATGCGGAGACTTTAAGTTTGCCATAAGCGATAAAGGAGGCATAGGAGACACAAGAGACATGAAGCTAGATATTGAAGCCCACAAAGCCGAAATATTAAAACATAAGAATCAACTTTTTGAAATTTGGAATAATACTATCAATGTTGTCTGATTATCAAACCATAGATCCGAAAAGAAATTTAAGCGTAAAGTATGAAAACCTTTATGTAATTGATGGTCAAATAACTTATCTATCATTGGTTAATGTGGAATTGCCATTTGTAAATAAATGCTTAAATGCCTACGGATGGAAACCACATATCAGAATAGTAACCCCAACCGAAGCAGAATCAATTCATAACTGTGTAGATGAAGAAATCCCATTGTGCTTGTTAAATGATAACTTATGGTATGGTAATATCGGCCATGCTCTTTGGGATGGTATTTACCCAATATATCAAGCAGCGGCCAAATTTGGCTATTTTGACGATGATTTTACTTACTTGACCTCAGAGATGGATAACCAAAATGCCCTATCTTATAACGCCATAAAAACGTTTTGCGGAGGGGAAATACTTAACCACTC
>CAWULX010000235.1:0-2018 GCA_963923775.1 uncultured bacterium | reverse complement strand
AAAATAAATATGGAGAAGAGATAGCACATTTCTTACAACAAAAAAATATTCCTGTATATACAAAGCGAACCGCTAATTTATTGGACCAGACCTTGATCAAACAAATTATCACTTTACTAGACTATTTAAATTGTGAATTGGATCAGTCATATGAAGGCGCCCATTTGTTATTTGAGATATTACATTATAAATGGTGGAATATAGCTCCTATAACCATTGCTAAATTAACTTTTGAAGCCAATCAATTAAAATACAGCGATGGAAATAATTCATTTAGAAAAGTATTGGTAGAAAAAACACAAGAAGTACAAACAAATTTATTCCAGCATGGGGGTTTGACAGAAGTAGCAAAAGCAGTAAAAGTAATTGAGGGATTAATTGGAGAAGTAGCCAATGTAACTTTGTTAAACTTAATTGAACAGGTATTACAAAAAACCGGCATTATACAAGGGGTATTAAAATCAGACAACAAGGCATTTGAATTAGAAATGATTACTAAATTCTTTGACTTTATCAAAGAAGAAACACATAGACATCCCAACTTGAATTTAAAAACCTTGGTGGAAATGTTGCACTTGATGCAGAGAGAAGGCATTAGATTACCTTTACCCATTACAACTGGTGGACCTACCGGTGTGCATTTACTCACCGCTCATGGATCAAAGGGTTTAGAATTTGAATATGTATTTTTAGCAGGCACCAATGCACATTTTTGGGAAAAGAAAAGAGCCTCCAATACTGTAGGATATAAATTACCAGACTCTGTTCTAAACAGTTTAGAAAACGCAGATGATAAAGAAGAGCTTAGAAGATTATTTTATGTAGCCATCACTAGAGCAAAAAAATTTATACAAGTATCTTTTAGTGCCAATAAAGCAGATGGTAAAGAAGCAGAGGCAAGTCAGTTTATCATAGAAATGACAGAGGGAAATGAAAAAACCATCACTCATAAAAAAATTGAAGAAGACACACAAGTACAATATAAATTATTGCATTTTCAAACAGCTCCACAACCAGAAATTGACCAATTAGAAGCCGATTTTATTGAACCTAAATTGGAAAAATTTACCATGAATGTAACTGCTTTGAACAATTACCTAAAATGTCCTTTACATTTCTATTATAATAGTTTAATCCGAGTACCATCAGGCAAATCAGAAGCCACTACATTTGGTTCTGCCGTGCATGATGCTTTAAATAAATTGTTTAGAAAAATGCAAGAAAGAAACAATCAATTCCCAGAAGTAAAAGAATTGATTGAGGATTTCAACTATTATATGTATAGACATAGAGAAGCATTTACTCAAGTAGAATTCAACAACAGAAAAGAGCAAGGAGAAACGGTATTAACCAATTATTATAAGGAATACCTAAACAATTGGAATAAAGTAGTCACTACTGAATATAGAATAAGCAATGTATTATTAAAAGGCATTCCATTAAAAGGAGCAATAGATAAAATTGAATTTAATGGGAAGCAAGTGGTAGTGATAGACTATAAAACCGGCAGTGTTGAAAATGCCAAAGAAAAATTATTAGCACCGAATGATAAAAATCCATTGGGAGGTGATTATTGGAGGCAAGCAGTATTTTATAAAATATTATTAAGAGGTCATCCAAAAAATTGGGAAGTTGAAAGAGCAGAATTTGATTTTGTAGAACCTAATAAGAAAAAGGAATTTGAGAAAATAGGCATTTCCATTTCAGATGCAGACATTACCACAGTTACTCAACAGGTGGTGGAAACCTGGGAAAAAATTCAAAACAAAGAATTTTACAAAGGATGTGGCAAAGCCGACTGCCATTGGTGTCAATTTGTAAAAAGCAATGAATTGGCAGTAGCATTACACGAAATGGACTCAGAAATAGACTAATTTTGCACTTATGAAGCAGGCATTCAAGCTATTTCCATTCCTTCAAATTATTTGCATCAGCTATTTAATACAATTAGCAGTGGGATGTGCCAACATAGTCCCTCCTGCTGGAGGACCTAAAGACACATTAGCACCATACTTAAT
>CAWULX010000234.1:0-2031 GCA_963923775.1 uncultured bacterium | reverse complement strand
GCACAAATGGTATATCATGGCATGAGCGAAGAAGATGTAAAAAATATCATGAGATATCCATTTAATATGATTGCAAGTGATGCAGGTATTGCAGTAATGGGAGCAGGGAAGCCACACCCAAGAGCTTATGGCACTAATTCTAGAGTACTAGGCAAATATGTAAGAGAAGAAAAAGTAATTAGTTTGGAAGAAGCCATTAGAAGAATGACATCGCTTCCTGCTAATAAATTTAATTTAGTAGAAAGAGGATTAATTAGAGAAGGTTATATTGCCGACATGGTTGTTTTTGATGAAAATGAAGTGGGGGATGCATCTACTTATGATAATCCACATCAATATGCTAAGGGTTTTAAATATGTATTAGTAAATGGTGCAGTAACCATTGACAACGGCGTTCATAACGGTACTAGAAAAGGTATGGCTATTAGAAATAAAAATAATTAATCAATTTATTCAATCATCCATGAAAAAAACAACATTCAATAGTAGAAGAAGTTTTCTTCGAAATGCAGCTACGATTGCTGCTGGAATTTCTATTATACCTAGACATGTTTTGGGAAGAGGCTTTTTAGCACCAAGTGATCAATTAACCAAAGGCATCATTGGTGTAGGTGGAATGGGAAGAGGTCATATCCCTTATGCAGGCACCAGAGTGGTGGCCATCTGTGATGTAGATCAAAAACATTTAAGTGAAGTAGCGAATAGTATTGGTGGTGGTATAAAAACATTTCATGATCATAGAGAATTAATTGCTTTACCTGAAGTTGATATTGTACATATTGCAACTCCTCCACATTGGCATGGCATTATGGCTGTGGATGCAGCAAAAGCTGGAAAAGATATATGGTGTGAAAAACCAATGACCAGAACAATTGGAGAAGGAAAGCGTGTGGTAGAAGCGGTGAAACAATATGGCCGTATGTTTAGATTAAACACCTGGTTCCGTTTTGAAGATAATTTTTATGGCATGAATACAACGGTGAAACCAATTAAAAAATTAGTGGAATCTGGTTTGTTAGGTTGGCCATTAACTGTTACAGTAAGTAAGACTACTGGTTTTGATTGGAAATTTTATTGGGTAGGTAAAACCAATTTAGAACCTCAAGCGGTTCCTGCAGAATTAGATTATGATAGATGGTTAGGACCAGCACCATACAAGCCTTACAACCCACACCGAGTACATCAAACCTTTAGAGGATACTGGGATTATGATGGTGGTGGATTAGGAGATATGGGACAACATTATCTTGATCCAATACAATATTTCTTAGGAAAAGATCACACCAGTCCAATATTAGTTGAAGTGGATGCAGAACAACAACATCCAGATGCATGTGGTACATTTAGAAAAATCACTTATACTTATGAAGATGGTTGTAAGATTATTTTAGATGGAGAAGCAAAAGATCCAAACGCAGCATATATAGAGGGGCCAAAAGGAAAATTATTTAATGGATTTAAATCTGATATCCCTAATCTTAAAGAAAAATTAGCCATGATGCCTGATCCAGAACCACAGGTGACTAATTTTTTAGATTCTGTAAAATACAGAACCCCATTTGCATTAAACGAGTCCAATGGATTTAGATCATGTACCATCATTAATTTAGGAAAGATTGCATTACAATTAGGAAGGTCTTTAAAATTTGATCCGGTAAATCAACTATTTATTGATGATGCAGAAGCAAATTATTTAATTAACCCACCAATGCGTGGACCTTGGACTATTTAAAAAACATTACATGAAAAAAATAATATTATTACTGACTTTTACTTTTATAATTATTATTCAAGTAACTGCACAATCCAATTTGGTTAATACCATTCAGGTTTTCCCTTATCAAAAAACTTCAGAAGTAGCTAGCGCTTTGGCAACCATGAATTCTTGGGAAGCTTCAGATTGGAAAGACTTTTTCAAATTATTAGAGGATACAACTTATAAAACAAAAGCAACCTATGCTTTACATGCCTATGTAAATACTATTGCTAATACTGAAAAGCGAGCTGCTTTTGCAAAACAATTATCAAAGC
>CAWULX010000233.1:0-2039 GCA_963923775.1 uncultured bacterium | reverse complement strand
GATATGGTAGTAATGGGAAAACCCATTGGTAATGGACATCCTTTAGCTGCTGTTGTAATGACTGAAGCCATTGCAGAAAAATTCAATAATGGTATTGAGTTTTTTAACACTTATGGGGGTAATCCAGTATCTATGGCTACAGGAGCTGCAGTATTAAAAACAATTCAAGAGGAAGCACTTCAAGAAAACGCATTAAAGGTTGGCAAGGTTTTATTAGAAGCTTTAAAATTGTTAATGTCTAAGCATACTATTATTGGCGATGTAAGAGGAGAAGGCTTGTTCATTGGGGTAGAACTAGTAATAGATAGAATCACCAAAGAACCTATTGGTAAAGAAATCCATCAAATAGTGGAATCCCTCAAAAACAAAGGCTTCTTGATTAGCACGGATGGGCCTTACAATAATGTATTGAAGATCAAGCCTCCTATTGTATTTTCAGAAAAGAACGCAATTGATTTTAGTATGGCACTTGATGAAGTGCTATTGATGACCTAATTCTATCAATTTTAACTTCATGGCTTCCTTGGATTGTACGTTATAAATCACACAACGAACAATATCGTCGTATTTAACTGTTTTAATTAATTTTTTTTGATGATCGTAATAGCGAGTCTCTAAAGAATAAACCTCATCGTAGACATAGATCACATTATGGGTTAAGCTAGAATCAATGAGTTTGGCAGCAAAGTCAGAAGAGGTATTAGACGCTATAGAATTTAAATTTTGGCCACAAGAACTAACCAAGACAAAAAGGCCGACAAATAGTATAATGATATTTAAAAAGGCTTTCAACATTTCATCTCTAATGTAAGAAATTTATACTTAGTATTTAGTAAATTGGGAGACAATTTATCCAATGAAAAAAATACTATTAAGTGCAGCTGTATTATTTATCTGTACAGCCATGTATGCACAAGAGGCAGACATCATTATTAAGAATGGTAAACTAATAGATGGAACTGGTAATCAGTGGCAATACAAAGATGTTGCTATTAGTAAAAATAAAATTGTCGCCATTGGTCAATTAAAAAATTGGAAAGCCACCAAAATAATTGATGCAAAGGGGTTAATTGTTGCTCCAGGTTTTATTGATGTGCATGGGCATGTAGAAGGAGGAGAAACAAAAAACCCAATGGCTGGTAATTTTATTTATGATGGAGTTACAACTGTAATTACTGGGAACTGCGGTGGTAGTGCAGATAATTTAAACACCTATTTTAATACCATCGATTCTATTGGTACGTCAATTAATATTGCTTCATTAATGGGGCATAATAATATTCGTAAACAAGTAATGGGTACTGCCAATAGAAATGCTACAGAAGAAGAATTAGTGAAGATGGAATTTTTAGCACAAAAAGCAATGCAGGATGGTGCAGTAGGCATGTCAACAGGTTTGATTTATATTCCAGGAACGTACGCTCCTACCGAAGAAGTTGTAAGATTAGCAAAAGTAATTGCTGCGAATGGTGGTGTGTACTCTTCTCATATTAGATATGAAGAAGATAAGGTAGTAGATGCGGTGAATGAAGCAATACAAATTGGTAGAGCAGCCAATATCCCCGTTGAGATTTCACATTTTAAAGTAAGTGGTCAAAATAATTGGGGAAGAAGTAAAGAAACTTTACCATTAGTAGAGAACGCAAGAAAAGAAGGAATAGATGTTACTATTGATCAATATCCATACACTGCAAGTAGTACCAACTTAGGGGTAATGTTGCCAAGTGATGTATTGTCAGATGGTCAAGACTCTATTATGGCAAGATTAAAAAATCCAGCAATCAGAGAAAGAGTTAAAGCACATAGTATTGAAATTATTAAAAGAAGAGGATTAAAACATTTTAGTTATGCAGTTGTAGCAAATTACAAAGCAGACTCTACTTATAATGGAAAAAGTATTGAAGAAATTAATTTGATAAGAGGAGGGAAACATAATAAAAATGCAGAGGCAGAAACTATTATTCAAATGATGGAGCAAGGTGGTGCACAAATGGTATATCATGGCATGAGCGAAGAAGATGTAAAAAATATCATGAGAT
>CAWULX010000232.1:0-2040 GCA_963923775.1 uncultured bacterium | reverse complement strand
CTTTAAGTTTAAAACAATTAGGTAAAATTACTGAATCAGCTCCAGTATTTAGACCTTCTTATCAATATGCGCCTCAAAATGAATATGATGCAGAAACGCATTTAGATAGAATAATAAATGAAAGCCCTAAATCTATTGATTACATTACATTACATGGTAAAAAGATTGAAGGTACTCAAATAGATTTACCAGAAGTATTGAAAAATAAATATGGTAAGAAGGAAGATAATGCTATCATTAAGCCAGATTATTTTTTAGTTACAAAAAATAAAGGAACTGTTTATCCTGTTTATGTTGAAGGAAAAACGAAATTAGGAAATGATGTAATCATTACAGGTGATCCAATATCTGTAGTTAATGACTTATTGCCTGCTATGTCAGAACAATATGCTGGCAAAGCATTTTTGAGGAAAAATCCAATAACTAGTTTAAGAAATGATTCATATATATCAACTAATGGAAAATCTTTAGCTGATAAAATGAGAGAAGCTAAAAATAAAAAATAATGGACGAAAAACAATTAGAATTATTATACAACGATTACGCAAAGAATAAGGGATTTAAAGATTATTCTGAATTCAAAGATTTAATGTCTTCTGAAGCAAATAGAAAAATGTTTTTTGATGATTCTAATAAAGATCTTGGATTTAAAAATTATGATGAATTTGTAGATGTTATTGGTGTAAAAAAAAAAGTTGGTTCCAACGATGTTGCTCTATCTTTCCCTATCACATCAGTATCACCATTACAAAAAGGAGCTAAAGAAGCTTTACAAGAAGGTGCAGGATTGGCTGATAATAGTTTTATTAAACAAGTAGCAAGCCCGACTCCATTTGTAAGTGTGGCTCCAAAAAAACAAGAATTATTACCATCTAGTTATAAAGGTTTAGGAGAAGTTTCATTAAAAGAAAAAAAAGAACCTAAACAGTATTATAATACACCTCTTGAAAAAGGTATTGTATTTACAAGTGATACACAAATTGCTCCGGGTTCAAAAATAACCGAAGAGGATGCAAAAAAATTGCCATTAGATGTTACTATAAAAAACAAATTTGCACAAGACTATATTGATAAAATAAGAAAAGAACCAACTAACTATGAAGTTGAAGGTGCTTATCTTGATCCATCTATTGATGCAATGGGCGGTATTCATCTTAATATTGCTCAAAATGCTTTAGATCAATTTATTTTAAAAGCAGCAGATATTGCATCTGGTGTTGCAACCGGATTAAGAGATTTTTCATCAACTCAATATGGAGTTGAACCAAAAAAAATATCTGAATCATCAACATGGTTAAATGACCCATTAGGCAAAGTTGTTTTAGGCTTAAATGGAATAAGATCAGATTTTCAAGGAGATTTACAATATAATGGTAAATTGCCAGATACAATGTTTGGTAAATTAGTTAGCGGTGGAATTGGTATATTACCAGATATTGCTGGTGCAGCATTAATGCCGGAAACAGAATTATTTGAAGGAGCTGGATTGCTTAGTAAAGCAGGTAAGTTTTTTACTAAAAAATTTCCATTATATTTAGGAGGTACAAGAGCCATATCTGAATATGGTAGAGAAAGAGAAGCTGGTAAAACAACTGGAGAGGCTGCAACCGAAGCTATTAAAGGTGGCATAAAAGGATATGGTGAAGGTTTGGTTATGGAATTAGCTGGTATGGGAAGTAGTAAAGCTACTCAATCAATCATGAAACCATTGGAAAAAATGGGATTTACAGGTTTGAAAGGGCAAATTACAAGAGAAGGTTTAAATACTATTACTGATGCTATTGGGTATGGTGCATTAGTTCCAGTAGCTTCAGCTGCAATGGAAGGTAAAATGCCTACTGAAGATGAATTTATACAAGGTGTAGGTCTTTCTATACCATTTAGTGTAATGAGAATATGGAAAAATGCAAATACTCATGCTAAGTTAAATGATGCTATTGATAAAATTGAAGCATTACAAGGAGGAATACGTTTATCAAATTTTGTTGACGCAACAACCCCAAGTACTGTCTCTTATACACATCTCCGAGCCCACGAGAC
>CAWULX010000231.1:0-2072 GCA_963923775.1 uncultured bacterium | reverse complement strand
ACCTTTAATCGTATCAAAAACAATTAATTGAATATGGAAAACATGTCCAAAGATGGAGCTAAATGCCCTTTTACAGGCGCTACAGCAACTCCAACTCAAAGTAGTGCTGGCAATGGCACAAGAAACCAAGATTGGTGGCCTAATCAGCTTAGATTAAACATTCTTCGACAACACTCTAATTTGACCAATCCAATGGATAGCTCTTTTGATTATGTAAAAGAGTTTAATTCTATTGATTATAAAGCTTTAAAACAAGATATATATGATTTAATGACCGCTTCTCAAGATTGGTGGCCTGCGGATTATGGACATTATGGACCTTTCTTTATTAGAATGGCATGGCATAGTGCAGGTACTTATCGTACAACAGATGGTAGAGGTGGTGGAGGTGCAGGTATGCAAAGATTTGCTCCATTAAATAGCTGGCCAGATAATACCAATTTGGATAAAGCGCGTTTATTGTTATGGCCCATTAAAAAGAAATATGGTAAGAAATTGTCTTGGGCAGATTTAATGATTTTAGCTGGTAACTGTGCACTAGAATCTATGGGCTTCAAAACTTTTGGTTTTGCTGGTGGTAGAGAAGATGTTTGGGAACCACAAGAAGATGTGTATTGGGGTAAAGAGCGTGAATGGTTAGGCGATAAAAGATATACTGGAGATAGAGATTTAGAAAATCCATTAGCCGCAGTGCAAATGGGGTTAATTTATGTAAATCCAGAAGGACCTAACGGTAATCCTGATCCAATTGCTTCTGCAAAAGATATTCGTGAGACATTTGCAAGAATGGCTATGAATGATGAAGAGACAGTTGCATTAATTGCAGGTGGTCATACATTTGGTAAAACACATGGTGCAGGAGATCCTGGTAAATATGTTGGTAAAGAACCAGCAGGTGCAAGTATTGAAGAGCAAGGTACTGGTTGGAAAAATACCATGGGTTCTGGTAATGGTGTAAATACAATTACAAGTGGTTTAGAAGGTGCTTGGACAACAACACCAACTAAATGGAGTAATAATTATTTTGAAAACTTATTTGGTTATGAGTGGGAATTAACTAAGAGCCCAGCAGGTGCACATCAATGGAAGCCTAAGGCTGGTGCAGGTGCTGGTACAGTGCCAGATGCGCATGATCCAAGTTTGAAGCATGCTCCAACAATGTTAACTACTGACTTAGCTTTAAGATTTGATCCAGCATACGGACCTATCTCTAAAAGATTTTATGAAAACCCAGATCAGTTTGCTGATGCATTTGCAAGAGCTTGGTTTAAATTAACACATCGTGATATGGGACCTCGTTCTAGATATACTGGACCAGAAGTTCCTTCTGAAGTGTTAATCTGGCAAGATCCAATTGCTGACGCTACTAAATCAACTATTGATGATAAAGACATCGCAGATTTAAAAACTAAAATTTTAGCATCTGGATTATCCATCAGTGAATTAGTTTCTACAGCATGGGCTTCTGCTTCTACTTTCCGTGGATCAGATAAGCGTGGCGGTGCAAATGGTGCAAGAATTAGATTAGCGCCTCAAAAATATTGGGCTGCGAATAATCCAGCACAATTAACTAAAGTATTAGACGCTTTGGAAGCAATTCAAAAAGCATTTAATACTGGCGCCAAGCATGTATCCATGGCTGACTTAATTGTTTTGGGTGGTGTTGCAGCTATCGAGAAAGCTGCTAAGAATGCAGGTCATGATATTAAAGTGCCGTTTACACCAGGTAGAGCTGATGCATCTGAAGCAGAAACAGATGTTGCTTCTTTTGCAGTGTTAGAGCCAATTGCTGATGGATTTAGAAATTATATCAAAGCAAGAACATTAGTATCTCCAGAAGAAATGTTAATTGATAAAGCTCAGTTATTAACTTTAACGGCTCCTGAATTAACTGTTTTAGTAGGAGGGATGCGTGTATTGAATACCAACTTTGATGGTTCTAAGCATGGTGTATTTACAGATAAGCCTGAAACTTTAAGCAACGATTTCTTCACTAATTTAATTGACTTTAGTACAACTTGGAAAGAGAGTGCTACTAAAGGAATTTTTGAAGGAGTAGATCGAGCATCTGG
>CAWULX010000230.1:0-2092 GCA_963923775.1 uncultured bacterium | reverse complement strand
AAGTTCCCTCAAGTTTGGAAAACAACTTTAGCTGCTGATAAGAAAGTATTAGGTTTCACAGTAACTGTGGAAGCAACACATATCAGAAATATCAATGCAACAGTATTCCAAAACATTGCATTGCCTTCTACAGGTTTAATTACATTAGCTGATGGTCGTGTTCGTTTCCCAATTACTTCAGTATATCCAATTGGTGGTTCTGCTAAAGCAGCAATCAACAACCCTTCAATTGGTAACGCTATTTATATGACTAACGCTAATGTGGGTTATGTAAACACTTTATTTGTTCAAGTTCAAAGATCTTTCAAGAACTTATTTGTAAGTGCAGCGTATAACTACCAAGAAGCTAAAGATGCAACTGTAAACGGTTCTACTGCATCAACAATGTGGGGTTCTAAGCCAGTGTTCGGTAATTCAAATATTCCTACACAAAGCTATTCTAACAACTATTTACCTCACAGATTTATTGCTCAAGCAATTTATAAGAAAGAATACTTAAAGCATTTTGCTACTTCAGTGGGTGTATTTGCTGAGATTGCTCCTAACTATGTTACTTCATACATTTACAATGGTGACGTAAACGGTGATGGATTCAGCAATGACTTAATGTACATTCCTAGAAATGCCAATGAAATTGCTTTAACAACTATTTCTGGTGATACTAGAACATTACAAGAATTATGGCCTCAATTAAGTCAGTTCATTGACAATAACCCTTATTTATCTAAGCACAGAGGTGAGTATGCACAAAGAAACGCTGCAATCTTACCTTGGACAGGTAGAATGGATTTGAATGTGACTCAAGATGTAACTTTCAATGTAAAAGGTAAAAAACAAACTTTACGTTTTACTGCTGACGTTTACAACTTCACTAATATGTTGAATAAGAACTGGGGTGTGTACGATGTACCAACAACTACAACTCCTTTGACTTTCACTGGTACTTTCCAAGGAAACAAACCAGTGTTTACTTTCCCTTATTACAACACTGCAACAAAAACTCCATTACAACAATCTTGGAAGCATGATGCGAGCACAACTTCTCCATCTCGTTACCAAATTCAATTGGGAGTTCGTTATATCTTCTAGTATTCAATTTGAATATCAAAAACCCTCACCATTTGGTGGGGGTTTTTTCTTTTACCAAATGAGTCTCCCGAAGGAGACTCATTTGACATTAAATTCATATATTAGCATATGACCAAAGATTACTTGCAACAATTTACCATTGGCGTAGAAGAAGAGTACATGGTACTAGATCCTACCTCCAAAGAATTGAAAAGCCATCAACAAGCTATTGTGAATGAAGGTCAATTGTTGTTCAAGGAAAAGATTAAGGCCGAAATGCATCAAGCAGTGGTAGAAGTGGGTACTGCAATTTGTAGAAACGCAGATGAAGCATATCAAGAAATTAAATCTTTAAGAACAGGTGTTTCAAAAATAGCAGGTGATTTAGGTTATAGTATTGGTGCCTCTGGCACCCACCCTTTTAGTTTATGGGAAAAACAATTGGTTTCAGACCAAACCAGGTACCAAGCATTATTAAATGAATTACAGCAAGCAGCTAGAAGCAATTTAATCTTTGGCCTTCATGTGCACGTGGGTGTTGAAGACCGAAGAATGGCTATTCATATTGCCAATACAGCTAGGTATTTCTTGCCTCATGTCTATGCTTTAAGCACTAACTCCCCTTTTTGGGAAACCAGAAACACTGGGTATAAATCTTACCGTTCAAAAGTATTTGATAAATTCCCTAGAACTGGTATACCAGATTATTTTGATAGCATCGAAGCTTATGAAAGCTTTGTACAATTATTGATTAAAACCAATTGTATTGATAACGCTAAAAAAATATGGTGGGATTTAAGAGTGCACCCCATTTATAATACTATTGAGTTTAGAATTTGTGATATCCCAATGACTATTCAAGAGACTATCACTATTACTGCTATCTTTCAAGCCATTTGTGCTAAGATCTATACCTTAAGACGCCAAAACATTAATTTCATTAATTACCAAAGAGCTTTAATTAATGAAAATAAATGGAGAGCAAGTAGATATGGTATTGATGGTAAACTAATTGATTTTGGAA
>CAWULX010000229.1:0-2100 GCA_963923775.1 uncultured bacterium | reverse complement strand
AGAAAAAATTTATTGAAACAATATTTACCAGGTATTATTGCTTTTGTAGTGGTGTATTTATTTGCCACAATTTTTAGAGATATCAGAGATAATTTTTCTGCAGATATGTGGAAGGAGATGGGCTATGCGTCAAGACCAGCAGTATTTACAGAAACGGAAACACCTATTACTATTTTAATATTAGTATTGATTGGTGCAATGGTAGCCATCAAAAATAATTTTAAAGCATTAATGGTAGCACACGCTTTTATTATGATAGGTTTTATCATTGCCGGTGTCTCTACTTATTATTTTACGCAACATTTACTAGATCCATTTTGGTGGATGATGTTAGTGGGGCTTGGTTTGTATTTGGTATACATTCCCTTTAATTCTATTTTCTTTGATAGATTAATTGCAGCTTTTTCTATGAAAGGTAATGTGGGCTTCTTTATATATGTAGCCGACTCTGTGGGCTATGTAGGTAGCGTATCAGTGATGTTGGTTAAAGAAGGAATGACTTTGAAAATTCAATGGACTTCTTTCTTCTCACAAAGTGTAATACTATTGTCTTTTGTAGGTGTATTTATAACAGCCTATTCTGTTTATTACTTTTTCTCAAAATCTAAGACAACACCATTGATGCAATAACGCAATCCAGTTGGAGGAGGACCATCTTCAAATACATGGCCTAAATGCGCTTTACATTTTCCACATTGTACTTCTGTTCTTCGCATTCCATGACTATTGTCTGGTGTATAAATAATAGATCCTTTTGAAATGGGTTCATAAAAACTTGGCCATCCACAACCACTATCAAATTTGGTATCACTTTTAAATAAAGTATTTCCACAAGCTGCACAGTAATAAGTTCCAATTTCTTTAGAAGTTTCGTATTTACTTGTAAAAGGACGTTCAGTTCCTTTCTCTCTAGCAATCTCATAAACATCTGCTGGAAGTATTTGCTTCCAAATGCTATCAGGAACCACAATATTTTCTTGTTGATTCTTTTTATAATAAGGATTGTTTTTGTTAGACATGCTTTGATTGTTTTTAGCGTTTTTAGAATTGTTTTGTGCGCATGCTATTTGAGAAATGCATAGCAATAAAAAGACTAGTTTTTTCATGGTGTTGTTCTTCATTCAAAAATACTAACAAGTATTCAGTTATTTTGTTCAGTTTTTTTACGCAAGCTTCTGTTAAAATTTACGCTAGTTCTGTATCTTTGTTAGCAACAACGAATCTTTCAACTCAATAGCATGTTCAATCTAATCTTATTTGGCCCTCCAGGTAGTGGAAAAGGTACTCAAAGCGAATCTATCATTGCAGCATTTGGTTTAAAACACCTTTCTACTGGTAATCTATTAAGAGAAGAGATTGGAAATTCAACTACTTTGGGTTTGGAAGCAAAGCGTTTTATGGATGCTGGTCAATTGGTACCAGATGAGGTAGTAATTGGTATGGTTGATAATTTTATGAAAGCACATCCTGAAGCAAAAGGATTTTTGTTTGATGGATTTCCAAGAACCACGGCTCAATGTATTGCATTAGATACTTTGTTAAAAAGTAAATCTAGTGAAATCAATGTGGTATTGGCTTTAGAAGTAAGTGAAGAAGAATTAGTGAAAAGATTATTGGGAAGAGGTTTAACATCAGGACGTAGTGACGATACCAACGAAACAGTCATTCGCGCTAGAATTAAAGAATACCACGACAAGACAACAGCCGTTGCAAAACACTACGCGCAATTTAATAAGGTGGTGAATGTAAAAGGAGAAGGTACGGTTGAATCTATCTATGCCAATTTAAAAATTGAAATAGATAAAAGAATTTAAATATTTAATCCACCACAAGCACTAATTACTTGTCCAGTAACATAGCTACTCATTTCACTTGCCAAGAATAAAGTGGTATTAGCAATTTCTTCTGCTTTACCAAAACGACCCAAAGGAATTTTTTCCAAGAATGATTTCCCCGCTTCGCCTTCATTTAAATAATGTGTCATATCAGTTTCAATAAAACCTGGGGCGATCGCATTGCAACGAATATTTCTACTACCCACTTCAGCAGCAATAGATTTAGTAAAACCAATGATACCAGCTTTACTTGCAGCATAACTTG
>CAWULX010000228.1:0-2128 GCA_963923775.1 uncultured bacterium | reverse complement strand
AATTGATCACTTAATAAAGTTGATCCTAAAGGCCTGGTTCTATAATTTGTTTTATGCGGAGCAGGTTCACCAATATCCATCAAGCCTACGACATCTCTAGCGTTGGTGGTTTGGCCATTTCTATTAGTTACCCATACTTCAATTCTTTTAATTTGTGCTTGTGAATTAATCAAAGGCAAATTAGCCATTGACTTATTGAAATTATCTCTAAAGTATTGTGATAATAGGAAATGTCTATTCTCTTCGTAATCGTCTAATCTCTTTTGAAACTTTTGTGTACTAGCTCCACCAGACAAAGCCATGCTTTGTCTTTGAGATTTTTGATTGGCAATAGCAGCTGTAATAAATAACCTTCCAAATTGCAATTGTGTTTTAACACCAAATAAATTTTGTGTACTAGGAATTAAAACACTTCTTGAAATATAATTAATATTTCCAGCTTCGATACTTTTTACAATTTCATCTTTCTTTCCCTTATAACTTAATTTAATTTGATTATCAAAGCCTAAATTAGATAGAGAGTTTAAATTGATGGGGAACTTTAATTTATCTCCAATACTTGCATTCATGCTAAAATTGGTGTTTGCATCAAAGTCAAACCCTCCATTACTTCTTGCTCTTTCTGGCAATGTGGGGTTGTCAACTCTTTGCCCTTGATAACCCGCCTTGATATTAATTTCACCAACAGGTTTGATATCTACTTTTAAATCAGATCCTGTTTTTCCAAACAACCTATCAAAATAACTATCAAATACTTTTACTTTTGGTCTGGTAACTTTTCTGTTTAATACGCCCAATGAATTTGCTCTTTGTTGGAAATACGCTTGTTCATCTTTTCTGGTTTTAATTTTCCAGAACTCATCAAAACTTAAAGTATTGGGATTGCGTACAAATTTGTTTCCAATAAACTCTCTTACCTGATAGGTTTTGGTAGCTGGATCATAATCCACTCTTTTCTTTACCAAACTAGTATCTCTGATATCAAATGGATTGGTACTTGATTGAGTTAAAAAATCAACCCTTCTATCTTTAATGGGATATCTTAAAGAATCTTTTGAAATTTGATTCTGTTGCGCAACACCTTGCATACTCATTAAAAGTAAACTTGCAAATATTAAGAGTTTGCGTATCAATTTCAAAATGAATTAGCTGTTTTGAAAGGGTTAACAATTTTTAAGTGCTAATTTGATCAATCCTTCCAAGCTCAATTCAGATCCTTCTGATTGTATTACTTTATCTATGGCTTTTTCAGCAACCGCTTTTTGAATACCCAAAGCTACTAATGCTTGTAAAGCATCCTGATGTGGAGAAGATTGAGTAAAGGTACCCACACCTGCATGCGTTCCAGAAGCTGTTGGCATTTTTGCTAATTTATCTTTTAATTCTAAAACCAATCTTTCTGCAGATTTCTTCCCTATACCTTTTATCTGTTCTAATTTTCTTGCTTCACCATTTACAATTGCTCGAATAATTTCTTCTGGCAACATTCCAGACAACATCATTCTTGCAGTACTTGCCCCTACTCCAGAAACACTAATTAATTGCAAAAACAAATCCTTCTCTTGTTGCTCATGAAATCCAAAAAGCACTTGGGAGTTTTCAGTAATATGCAAGTAAGTATGTAGTAAACCTTTTTCTTTTTTAGAGATAGCTTCGTAGGTATGAAAACTAATATTTACCTCATAGCCAACACCATTTACATCCACTATTAATTTAGCCGGAGTAACCTGAACAAAATTTCCTTGTAAAAATGCGATCATATAGCTCCAAATTTAACACATAAGCAACTAAAAATGGGGCATTTGGGCGGATTCTTAGCCATTTTTTTGGATATTTGTAGACCAAACTAAAAAACGATCTATGTCGAATGCTATTAAAGCAGCCATAACCAGTGTTGGAGGCTATGTTCCAGAGACCAAATTGACCAATTTTGATTTGGAAAAAATGGTAGATACCAATGATGAATGGATTAGAACCAGAACTGGTATTTCAGAAAGAAGAATTTTGAGAGAAACAGGTAAAGCAAGTTCTGATATGGCAGTTAAAGCTATTGAAGAAATTCTACAAAAAAAGAATCTTGATCCTTTAGAAATTGATTGTATTATTTGTGCAACTGTAACTCCAGATA
>CAWULX010000227.1:0-2146 GCA_963923775.1 uncultured bacterium | reverse complement strand
CTATTGGAGCGGATATTATTATGGCATTTGATGAATGCCCACCCATTCCAAGTACATATGAATATGTTAAAAAAAGTATGGATCTAACACATGTATGGTTGGATAAATGTGTGAGCAGATTAGCAGAGACGCCTGATAAATATGGGTATACACAAAATTTATTTCCAATTGTACAAGGTGGGTTATATAAGGATTTAAGAAAAGCATCTTGTGAATATATTAGTTCAAAAAATGCAGTGGGTAATGCTATAGGCGGTTTAAGTGTGGGTGAAACAGAAGAAGAAATGTATGAGTTCACTGCCCTTTGTTGTGAGCATCTTCCTAAAGATAAACCAAGGTATTTGATGGGTGTAGGTACACCATGGAATATTCTTGAAGCCATTGATTTAGGGGTAGATATGTTTGATTGTGTGATGCCAACTCGTAATGGTCGTAATGGAATGATTTTTACAAGTCAAGGGGTGATCAATATTAAGAACAAACAATGGGCAAATGATTTTTCACCCATTGATCCAGGTATACCCAATGAATTAAGTCAATACTATACCAAAGCCTACATGCGTCATTTATTTGTAGCAGATGAGATTTTAGGCTTACAATTGGCAAGTATTCAAAATCTATCTTTTTATCTTTGGTTGGTTGGTCAGGCTAGAGAACATATTGTAGCTGGAGATTATAATAGTTGGAAAAATAGTATGATACAACAAATTAGTAAGCGTTTATAAACACTATAGCATTGAAAAAACTAGATTGGTATATTATTAAAAAATTTTTATCGGTATTTTTTTATGCCATTTTTTTCTTTGCAGTAATTGCAGTGGTCATTGATTTAAGTGAGAAGACGGATGATTTTGTAAGAACAGGTTTAAGTGCAGAAGAAATTATTACACATTACTATATTGGATTTGTCCCACATATTATTGCTTTATTATTTCCATTGTTCGTTTTTATTTCGGTTATTTTCTTTACTTCTAAAATGGCCGGACAAACCGAGATTGTGGCAATTTTGGCAAGTGGAACAACTTATAATAGATGGCTTAGGCCTTATTGGATTGGGGGAACTTTCTTAGCGTTGGTCTTATGGTTGGCTAATCAATGGACAGTTCCTAAGGCCAATAATATTAGAGGAAGTTTTGAAGCAGCGTATATTGATAAGAATTCAAGTTATGATGCTTTGGTAAGAGGTTCTTCCGATTTATATTTCAGAATTGATTCTTTTACCTATGCTGGTATTTACATGTACGACACTGCTAATAATAGAGGAGGTAATTTTTTTGCATTTACCACCAAGAATGATAAAGTGGTGGGTAATGTAAGAGCAGAAACTATTTTATGGGATACAGCCAAAAAATTATGGCAATTAACGGAGGTTGTGGAAAGAAAAGTATTGGATGACAAAGAAGTGGTTACTTATCATTCATTTTTAGATAAAAAATTTCCTTTCAAACCTGCCGATTTAGAAAAAGACAAATACACAAAAGACAAATTAACCACTCCTCAATTAATCCGTCAAATTAACCTTGCCAATTTAAGAGGGGCAGAAGGTTTGAACGAATTGAAAATTGAGCGTTATAGAAGAGATGCTACCCCTGTTACTGTACTATTATTGACCCTTATAGGAGCCATTATTGCTGGCAGAAAAGTAAGGGGAGGAAGTGGATCCCATTTGGCTTTGGGCTTTGTTATTGCTGCAGTATTCATATTAACCGATCGATTTTCCACCATCTTTTCGACCAAGGGAAATTTACCCCCATTGTTAGCAGCTTGGATACCCAATTTAATTTTTATATGGGTGGTATATTATTTGTACAAAAAAGCACCTAAATAAGCTAATCTTAACTAACTTTGCCCCCAAATTAAAAGTTCCTAATTTATATACTTTTTTTTATGGAAGCAATCAAAGATATATTCAGTGCCAAAGCAACTGCTGCAGCAGCAGAGATTAAAGACCTAATCAAACAACACGGGGATAAAAAAATTGGTGATATTACTTTAGCGCAAGTGTATCAAGGTATGCGTGGTATGACAGGTTTAGTTACTGAAACAAGTTTATTGGATGCTCAAGAAGGAATTCGTTTTAGAGGATATTCTATTCCAGAATTACAAGCAAAATTACCAAAGGCAAAAGGTGGTGACGAGCCATTGC
>CAWULX010000226.1:0-2157 GCA_963923775.1 uncultured bacterium | reverse complement strand
GCAAGTTTGGTATTGGGAGATAGTTTATTGGTCATAGGTTCTACTTATGAAAAGAATTTTAGTTTATGGTATAGCACCAATCCAACCAAGGATGATTGGCATGTGGCGGTTGATAGTTTTAAAGTGGGTGCTTGGGATCCAGGATTATTTGTAGATGATGATAATCGTTTATATATCTATCATGGCTCTAGTAATTTATATCCTATTTATGGGCAAGAGTTAGATAGAAAAACATTTGCGCCTATTGGAGAAAAAAAATCATTGATTCGTTTAGTGGATAGTGTGCATGGATGGGAGCGTTTCGGAGAACATCAAGACAATACTTTTTTAAAACCTTTTATGGAAGGTGCTTGGATGAATAAACATAATGGAAAATATTATTTACAATATGGTGCACCGGGTACAGAATTTAGTGGATACGGAGATGGTGTATATGTGAGTGATCATCCATTAGGCCCATTCACTTATCAAAAACACAATCCCTTCTCATATAAGCCGGGCGGTTTTGCACGAGGTGCTGGACATGGTGCTACTTATCAAGATGTATACAAACAGTGGTGGCATATCTCCACTATTGCAATAAGTGTAAAGAATAATTTTGAAAGAAGAAATGGCATTTGGCCAGCACAGATAGATAAGGATGGTTTATTATATAGCAATACAGCTTATGGAGATTATCCTCATTATATTCCAAACGCCAAAGCAAATCATGATCAATCACAGTTTACTGGATGGATGTTGTTAAATTATAATAAGCCAGTGCAAGTGTCTAGTACATTAAGTGCATTTACGGCTAATAATGCAGTGGATGAAAATATCAAAACATATTGGTCTGCTACAACGGGCAATAAAGGAGAGTGGATTCAAACAGATTTAGGAGCGACTAGTACCATTGAAGCCATTCAAATTAATTATGCAGATGAAGGTGCTGAATTAATGGGAAAGTATACCAATATCTATCATCAATATCAGGTGTATGTATCTAATGATGGCAAGCAATGGTCTTTGTTAATCGACAAATCAAAGAATGCAAAAGATGTGCCTCATGATTATGTTGTTTTAGAAAAACCTACACAAGCAAGATATGTGAAGATGGTGAATGTCCATGTGCCAGATGGAAAATTTGCGATTAGCGGATTACGCGTATTTGGAAAAGGTGCAGGAAAAGATCCAGGTGTGGTGAAAAATTTTGTACCCTTAAGAGGTGATAGTGAAAGAAGAAATGTGTGGTTAAAGTGGGCACAAAATCCAAATGCAACAGGATACCATATATACTTTGGCACAGATCCTAATAAATTATACAATAGTGTGATGGTATATAGTGCTAGTGAATATTATTTAAATGCATTAGAGAAAGATCAAACTTATTATTTTCAGATAGAAGCATTTAATGAAAATGGGATTGGTCCAAGAACGCCTGTGTTGAAAGCAGATTAAGGCTGTTTTTTATTGATCTTAAAAATTATGAGTAGTAGAATAAAATTAATACTACAATACATGATCAATCCTTTATGAGTTGAAATAATGGATTTAATGAACATAAAGGAGATGGCTACATATAGAAGAGCTATATTATTGATAATTTTTTTCATAAACTAGTTGCTAAAGTCGCAATATCCTTTCATACATTGAGCGCCTGCTGCTACTTGCATAGTACCACATAATAAAATACAGGCAGGGGTTCCAAAACCTGCTGAACCACTTATGCAACCAGCATGACATAATATTGCACCTGCAGTTACGCCAGCAATACATAAATCATAACCCCAAGTACAATGGTTGGTTAAATTAGGTTTTAAATTATTAGATCTAATGTTGTTTTGATTTAATGCGAAAAGCTTTTCTTGTTGAAAATAGGTTTTGCTTGCATCCTTTATATCTTGATCTTTAATAGTTCCATAAGTATTGTTTAGTTTTTCCCAAGAAAAATAATAAGTTGACTGAAATTCAGATAAATATTTTTCATCAAGTTTCTCCGTAATCATTTTGTTTTTTAAATCTAGTTCAAGTTGAATTAGTACTTTAAAATTACTATCTCTTGAAAGAGGTTCAGCTATATTGATACTTCCCGGCAATCCTACTTCCATTTTTTTGCAACCACTTAGAATATATCCTGTCTCTTATACACATCTCCGAGCCCACGAGACCTCTCTACAT
>CAWULX010000225.1:0-2166 GCA_963923775.1 uncultured bacterium | reverse complement strand
CTAATTTCAAATATTAAAAATACCCACTTGAAGAAATTTATACTTAGTGTTATCCTTTCAAGCTTTTGTCTAATAGCTTTTGCGCAAAGTGCTGAAGATATTGCCATTCAATTGGTTAGTGCTACTCCTCAAAGCAAGCAGTTTGATCAAATGGTGGTAGTGTTTAATCAAAAAGCAAGTGAGGCTAGTGCAATCTTGGTGGGTTTGGAAAAGAAAAAAGGGAAATGGTTAATACAATTCAAAGCCATTAATGCAAGTGTTGGTAGAAATGGAATTGCCAACAAAGAAGAGAAAATAGAAGGTGATGGAAAATCACCCAGTGGACTTTTTGAATTAGGTAGGGTATTTGGATACGATGAACTTGGCCCTACTTCGCTTGATTATACTCAGAGCACACCCGAAGATAAATGGATTGATGATGCAGAAGCGTCAGACTATAATACTTATGTAAGAGGAAATACCTCAGCAAAAAGTTTTGAGCACTTAAAATTAAATTCCATAGACTATAAATATTGCATGGTCATTGAATACAATACAAAGCCAGTTGTTAAAGGAAAAGGAAGTGCTATCTTCTTTCATGTAGCTGATGAAAAGTACACACCCACTTCTGGATGTGTTGCCATTGCAGAAAATGATATGCTCAATTATTTACAATGGTTAATGCCTAATAAGAAAAGAGGAATACTACTTACTAGTCTTAACAATTTGTAATTTACCGTTATACAACACTTTAGCAGTTGGATTATTTGACTTAATCACTAGATTGGTTACCTGTCCAGCATTCCAAGACATATTAATTTCATAATTACCTCTTGCTTTTAAGCCTTTCACTTCGCCACTAGGCCAAGCTTTTGGTAAAGCCGGTAATAGCTCAATAATATCACCATTAGATTGCACTAACATTTCTGCAACAGCTGCAGCACCTCCAAAATTTCCATCAATTTGAAAAGGTGGATGCGCGTCTAATAAATTTGGATAAGTGCCTCCTGCGTTTTTATAATTTTCTTTGGTTTCGTCTGGTGGAACAAATTTCAATAACTCTCTATACATTTTATAAGCATGATCTCCATCTTTTAATCTTGCCCATAAATTAATTCTCCAACCTTTGGACCAGCCAGTAGTTTCATCACCTTTTACTTCTAGGGTTTTCTTGGCAGCAGCAGCCAATGCTGGTGTTTTGTCCACTGTTATATGATTTCCTGGATACAATCCATACAAATGACTTTGATGTCTATGTTTTGGATCTGCATCTTCCCAATCATAATACCATTCTTGTAGGTTTCCTTTTTTGCCCACTTGATAAGGCAATAAATTATTTAATGCCGTGCTTATTTTAGTAACAAAATCATTGTCGTTTTTTAAAATAGCTTGAGCTGCGATGATGTCTAAAAACAATTCTCTAATCATAGCCATATCTGCAGTACCACCATAAAAAGTTGAACCAATATATCCACTAGGTGTTTTAAAATTATTTTCTGGAGAAGTAGAAGGCGAAGTAATTAATCTTCCAGCACTATCAGGTATTAAGAACGCTAAACAAAATTCTGCAGCGCCTTTCATTAGTGGATAAGCTTTTTGTTCTAGGAAGGATTTATCCTGTGTATATACATAATGCTCCCACAAATGTGTCGAAGACCAAGCCCCACCCATTGGCCAGTTAGCCCATACAGGATCTCCGTTTCCAAAATTCCCAACTGGATTAGACATAGCCCATATATCAGAATTATGATGCGCTACCCAGCCAGGTAAATTATAAAAATTTTTAGCAGTTGTTTTTCCTGTAGAAGCAAGGTTGCCAATAAATTGTAAAAATGGTTGATGCATTTCAGATAAATTGGTATTCTCTGCTAACCAATAATTTTCTTCTGCATTAATATTCATGGTATAATTACTAGACCATGGTGGTTGTAGATATGGATTCCATAATCCTTGCAAATTCGCTGGTACAGCGGTTGTGCGAGAACTTGATATCAATAAGTATCTTCCGTATTGAAAATATAAAGTCTCTAAATAAGGATCTACTGCTCCTTCTGCATATCGCTTTAATCTTTGATCAGTTGGAATATCTGCAAGCTCTTTATTAATAATTTTTAACTCAACACGTTTAAAATATTTTTGATAATCTTTAATATGTCTTTTTTTAATTTCACTCCAACCCAATTGTTG
>CAWULX010000224.1:0-2166 GCA_963923775.1 uncultured bacterium | reverse complement strand
CGGCAGCGTCAGATGTGTATAAGAGACAGGCTTCCGCTACTCCAGCATTTTTATAAGTCAACACACCTCCTAATCCTAATAGAAAACCCATTTCAATAATTTGCTCTGCAGATTCTTTGCTTCCACTAAAGCAATGAAAGATTCCTTTCAATCCTTTTTTAGCAAATGGCTTCACCAATTCAATGGTCTCGCCCATCGCATTTCTTGTATGAATATTAATAGGTAACTCCAAATCTAAACCCCATTGCATTTGTTTTTCAAAAACAAATTGTTGCTCTTTGGCAAATGTTTTATCCCAATAATAATCCAAGCCAATTTCTCCAATAGCTGCAAATTTTCTTTTAGACAACCAGCCTTCTACAATGGCTAATTCTTCATGGTAATTTTCTTTTACATAACAAGGATGCAAACCCATCATAGGAATACAAATACCTGGATACTTTGTTTCCATTTCCATCATGGCATCAATACATGTGCTATCAATACCTGGCATATAGATCTTCTCTATACCAGCAGATTTTGCCCAAGCCATCACTGTATCCATGTCTTCTTGGAAGCCAGTATCATATATATGTGAATGAGTATCAATGAATCTCATAAGAATAGATTATTTGCAAAAAAAGGACATTTTTCTCAGCCAGCATACTAAAATGATGCATTTCAACGTTTTAGGCTTGGATAAAAGGATTATCGTAATTCATTACGATCAAAATTTTTGTTTTTTATAGGGTACGGATTATACGGCCGAGGTTTCTACCTTGGCCAACTTTTTTCTATAAAGCCCTAAACTGATACCCTTTTTGAGTAAAATGTTCCAAAGTAGCAGGTAAAGCCACTTGTAATCTATCCCATGCTTTGTCGCTATCATGAAATACAACAATCGAACCTGCTTGGGTATTTCGCAATACATTATTCAAACAAGCTTCTCCAGAGATCTTTATATCAAAATCTCCACTAAGTACATCCCACATGATAATTTGTTGTGGTAAATTTTTATTGGAATGAATTTTTTTAATCTGGCTTCTTTTGATTCTTCCGTAAGGTGGTCTAAAAAAATCAGATGAAATTAAGCTACTAGCTTCTTGAATATTCTGCAAATACAAATCATCTTCTGCATGCCAACCATTTACATGATGCTGTGTATGATTACCCACCGTATGTCCTTTAGCAATAATTTGTTCATAGATAGATGGATGTTCTGCAACATTTTTTCCAATACAAAAAAAGCTGGCTTTAGCATTGTATTGTTCTAATTGCTCTAAAACAAATGGTGTTGCAATGGGATGAGGGCCATCATCAAAACTCAAATAAATTAGTTTTTCATCACTGGGTTTTCTCCATAGACAGGATGGATAGAAAGCTCGCAATAAAAAAGGAGTTTTGATCAAATACATACCCAAAGATAAATAGTTCTTTTGCCCATTTGAATATTATCTTTGTAAAAATGGAAGATCAAATGGAATCAAAGGTTAGAGTACGTTTTGCCCCCTCTCCTACAGGTGGTTTACACTTAGGCGGGGTGAGAACTGTTTTATTTAATTATTTATTTGCCAAGCACCATGGCGGGGACTTTGTTTTAAGAATTGAGGATACCGACCAAACAAGATTCGTGGTCGGTGCTGAACAATATATTCAGGACACTTTAGCATGGTGTGGTTTAATTCCTAATGAAAGTCCATTACATGGTGGCCCATTTGCTCCTTATAGACAAAGTGAGCGTAAAGCCATCTATAAAGAATACGCAGCGCAATTAATTAAAAACGGTCAAGCATATTATGCATTTGATACGGCTGCAGATTTAGAAGCAAAAAGATCGGCAATTGCCAATTTCCAATACAGCAAAGCACATAGAATGGAAATGAAAAATTCTATCGCATTGCCTGCGGATGAAGTTGAAAAATTATTAGAAAGCGGCACTCCCTATGTTATAAGAATCAACATTCCTGATCAAGCCGAATTGAAATTCGAAGACATGATTAGAGGGGAAGTAAGTTTTGATGCAAGCACGGTGGATGATAAGGTTTTATTAAAAGCTGATGGTATGCCAACATATCACTTAGCTGTGGTGGTAGATGATTATTTAATGAAAATCACCCATGCATTTAGAGGAGAAGAATGGTTGCCCAGTGCACCTGTACATATATTATTATGGGAATATTTATTTGG
>CAWULX010000223.1:0-2189 GCA_963923775.1 uncultured bacterium | reverse complement strand
AATTTATTATTCATTAAACCCTTTACATTAGGAATAACTGAGAACACACCAATAGACCCAGTAATGGTGCCAGCATTTGCAAAAATGGAATCAGCACCACAAGCAATATAATACCCACCAGAAGCTGCTAGATCACCCATACTAACCACCACAGGTTTCTCTTTTTTTAATAAGTCAATTTCTCTCCAAATTATATCACTTGCCAATGCACTTCCTCCGGGAGAATTCACTCTTAATACAACAGCATCTATGGCATCATCCTTTCTAATCTTTTGCAAAAGCACTCTAAAATCATCACTAGCAATAGAGCCTTGTTGGTTTTTCCCCATTACCACATCACCATTTGCAAAAATCACAGCCACTTTACCAGAACCCGTTCCTCTAATAGCAACAGATCCAGCATAATCACCCATACTTAAAAAAGCTATATCCTTTTGATCATCTTGATGCAATTTCTTGGAGATTATTTTTTTCACTTGATCGTCATACATCAAGCCATCTACTAATCCTGTTGCAGATGCATCATAAGCAGTTTGAATCTTCCCTTCATTTGCCCAATATTTCAAACTGTCTACATTCAAATTTCTGCTTGATGCAGTACTACTTATAAATTGATTATACAAACCTCCTAACCAAACATTGGTTTGTAATTTATTAGCTTCAGACATTTGCGTGTATCTGAAAGGCTCAGTGGCGCTTTTAAATTTACCTGCATAAAAAACCTGAGGTTGAATTTCTAATTTATCTAATAAGCCTTTTAAGAAAACAGTTTCATAATTAAATCCATTCCACTCAATGCCTCCTTGAGGATGTGTATAAATTGCATCAGCTACATTAGCTACCATATATCCCTTTTGGGTGATGGTTTCACCGTAAGCAATCACAAATTTTTTAGACGACTTAAAATCTATTAAAGCTTTTCTTATTTCTTCAGAAGCTGCATAACCATTTGGGTTTTGTTGGCATTTAATATAAATGCCTTTAATAGCGTCATCTTTTTTAGCATATGCAATTAAATGAACCAATTCAGACAAACTAGGCAATTTGCCATTTTTCTTGTTCACAATTTCAGAAATAGGATCATTTTGCACTTGTTCCAAAAATTCATTAGAAAGATCTAAAACCAAAACCGAATTTGCAGCTACAACCTTAGGTTCTTCAGTTGAGAAAGCACTAGCAATTCCTACCAATAAAAAGAAGCCAATCAATGTAAAAACTACTAAAGCTAATAAACTGGCGAAAAAAGATTTAAAGAAAATTTTCATGCTGCGATTTTTAATTGTGTAACGGTGCAAAATTATGGATATTTGAGCTACTTTTAAGCAAGCTTCTATGAATAAAGCATACCTCTTGATAGGCGGCAATATGGGTGATCGATTGGCAAATCTTCGAGATGCCCAAATGGCTATTCAAGTGCAAATTGGAACCATTGTCTTATCTTCTTCGGTATATGAAACTGCTGCATGGGGATTGGAAGATCAGCCCAGTTTTTTAAACCAAGCGTTTATTGTTGAAACAAATTATACTGCACAAGAACTACTAAAAAAATTATTGGACATAGAACAATCCATGGGAAGAATAAGGCAAAAACCTTTAGGCCCTAGAACTATTGATTTGGATATTATATTTTTTAATGACCAAATAATTCATACAGAAACATTAACTATCCCACATCCTCAAATGCAAAAAAGAAATTTTGTTTTAACTCCTTTAAATGAAATTGCTCCAGAATTTATTCACCCAGAATTAAAACAAACTATTAATCAATTACTTATAGGCTGCGGCGATAAGTTACTGTGTATAAAAAAATAAATAGATACGACCATCTGCGCTTATATTTGACGCGAAGAAAAGAAAAATGAAGCATCAATTTATAGCCATCGAGGGAAATATAGGAGCCGGTAAGACAACTTTAACGCATTTACTTGCACAACACTATAATGCTAAAACAGTTTTAGAAGAATTTGCCGAAAATCCCTTTTTGACAAAATTTTACGAGAACCCGAAACAATACGCCTTCCCTTTAGAATTGTTTTTTTTAGCTGAACGCTTTAAGCAACAACAAGATTTAATAAAAAATGGCGACTTGTTTCAACAAGTGATTGTGTCGGACTATATGTTTACTAAGTGTTTACTTTTTGCAAAAGCTAATTTGCCCGAGGAAGAGTTTAGATTGTATCAAAAAATGT
>CAWULX010000222.1:0-2209 GCA_963923775.1 uncultured bacterium | reverse complement strand
CAGGGGATAGAAGTGCAAAAATTAGAACCTATAACTGGCCACAGGGAAGGGTTACAGACCATAGAGTGAATGTAACTTCTTATAATTTAGATGCCGTTGTCAATGGAGATATTGATGAGTTCATTGAAGCATTACAAATGGCAGAGAACGCGGAGAAAATGTTGGTTCAAAACTAATTACTTTGCAAGGCTTTGTTCCCATTGCCAAGCAGTTAACATCATTTCCTCTAATCCATATTTACAATTCCAGCCCAATTCTTTTACGGCTTTATCATTATTGGCGTAGATGGCAACAATATCTCCAGCTCTTCTTGGGCCAACTTCATAATTTAATTTAACGCCACTTACTTTTTCAAAAGCTTGAATTGCTTCCAAAACTGTGATGCCATTACCCGTGCCTAGATTAAATACGTCACAAGCTTTTTCTTTGTTGTGCTTGATAGAATATTGTAAAGCTAATGTATGGGCATGTGCGATATCACAAACATGTATATAATCACGAATACAAGAACCATCTCTGGTATCATAATCTGTTCCATGCACTTGCATTTTGGGTAATTTCCCAATAGCAGTTTGTGTAATGGCAGGGACTAAATTTTGAGGACGACCAATAGGTAATTCACCAATAGCAGTACTTGGGTGTGCACCCACTGGATTAAAATATCTTAATAAAATCGCAGATATTGGATAAGTATATGCAGTATCTTTTACAATCACTTCCCCCATTTGCTTGGTCGCACCGTAAGGTGAAGCTGCAGTTTGTAATGGCGTTGCCTCTGTTACTCTAGTGGTATCTGGATTGCCATACACTGTACAAGAAGAAGAGAAAATAAAATGCTTTGCATTATACTTCACAGACATTTGTAATAAATGCACTAAAGAGAATAAATTATTTTCGTAGTAATCCAAAGGTAGTTCAACAGATTCACCCACGGCTTTATAGGCTGCAAAATGAATAATTCCAGTAATACCTGGATTTTCTATAAAAATACTTTCAGTAGCTACTTTATCAGTTAAGTCTATTAAATAGTTTTTGATTTTTTTTCCAGTGATTTTTTCTATGCCAACTAAAGATTGATCACTTGCTCTTGAAAGATTATCTACAGAAATAACATTGAATCCGTTCTCGATTAAATCCACAATGGTATGTGCTCCAATATAACCGCAACCGCCAGTGACTAAAATTGTTTGCATTAAAAAAATTTAGAATACAAAGAAACGAAAAAATAGGATACTATCCTTTGGAAGGCAAGGTAAATCCAACTGTTGTGCCTACATTTAATTTACTTCTAACTTGAATACTCTCTCCATGAGCTTCAATAATATGTTTACAGATGGCTAATCCTAATCCAGTGCCACCCACTTCTCTACTCCTAGCATCATCTGTTCTATAAAAACGTTCAAATAATCTTGGCAAATGTTCTTCTGCAATACCTGCACCATTATCGCTAATTTCAATCAAAACTTTTTTGTCTTCTAGTAAATAGACACTTGCAATAATTTCTCCATCTTGTTTGCCATACTTAAGGGCATTGGTAATTATATTGGAGAGTACCTGATAAATTTTATTCTTATCTGCAAAAACTTGAATGGGACTTTCGCAACCTTTTTTGAAACTAAATTGTACGTTTTTTTGTTCCAGTTTTAAACTAAGATTATTCACTACATCTCTAATTGTGTCTTGAATTATAAACTGGTGTTTTAATAAAGGCTCTTTATTTATCTCTAAATTGGTGATAATATCTATATCATTAACTAGTTGCACTAATCTTTGAACATTGGCCTGTGATTTGTTGATATACTTTAAAGCACTCGAGGCGTTTTCAATGGCTCCGTCTGCTAAGATTTCTAAATAACCTTGAATGGAGAAAATGGGAGTCTTTATTTCGTGCGATAAGTTTTGTAAAAATTCTTTTCTAAACTCTTCGTTGGATTGTAGCTTTTTAATTTCTTCAAATTTTTGTTCTGCCCATTCTTCCACGTCTTCTCTTACTTCGTCGATACCTTTTTTAGGTAGAATATATTTTTGGTAAGCCTCTTCTCTTTTGGTGGCTTTTGTTTGTGAAATAAGCTTATAGATTAATTTAATTTTTCGATAAACAAAGTAATCTAAGATTCTATCTAAAATAAAATAAATAGAAATGAAGCAGGCAACAAAATAAGCTAATAAAACCTTCCAATCGGGGAACCATACAAAAACACTAATGGCT
>CAWULX010000221.1:0-2228 GCA_963923775.1 uncultured bacterium | reverse complement strand
CTTTGAAGATACCATCCATCGTCTCCAAACGCTTCCAGCTAATTTCACTAATGTGTAATAAACCTTGCTTGCCTGGCATGAATTCTACGAATGCTCCAAACTCTTTAATGCCTTTTACAACACCATCATATATGTCTCCAATTTCAGGAACCGCAACGATACCATTGATCCATTTAACAGCAGCATCCAAGCTTTCTTTGTTAGCAGAAAAAATGCTTACTTCACCATGGTTATCTACTTCTTCGATATTGATAGTAGCACCAGTTACTCTTTGCATTTCTTGGATAATCTTACCACCTGGTCCGATTACTGCACCAATAAATTCTTTATCGATGATTAATTTAACCATTCTTGGAGCATGAGGCTTCACATCTGCTCTTGCAGCAGGAATACACTCATACATCGCATCTAATATGTGCAAGCGACCTTTCTTAGCTTGAGACAATGCTTCACGCATAATATCCATGCTTAAACCGTCTACTTTAATATCCATTTGAACACCACAAATACCATCTCTTGTACCAGTTACTTTGAAGTCCATATCACCTAAATGATCTTCATCTCCTAAAATATCTGTTAAGATGGCATACTTACCATCTTCTCTAGAGATTAATCCCATTGCCACACCACTAACATGTTTTGGAACAGGAACACCTGCATCCATTAATGCTAGAGAACCAGCACAAACAGTTGCCATAGAAGAAGAACCATTTGATTCTAATATATCAGATACTACACGCAAAGTGTAAGGGAAAACAGTACTATCTGGTAACATTTGTTTTAAAGAACGTTGCGCCAAGTTACCATGACCTACTTCACGACGACCTACTCCACGCATCATTTTTACTTCACCAGTAGAGAATGGAGGGAAATTATAATGCAAGAAGAATTTTTGGAATTCTGCACTAGCTGCAGTCTCCTGCATTAACTCGTCAAGTTTAGTACCTAATGTTACAGTTGTTAGAGATTGAGTCTCTCCTCTTGTAAATAAAGAAGATCCGTGTGGAGTGGGTAATGGAGAAGTTTCCATTGCCAATGGACGAACTTGATCTAAACCACGACCATCTAAACGAATACGACTATCCACAATCATATTTCTAACAACTTCCCACTTCAAATCTTCGTAATACTTTCCTGCTAATTTCTTTTGCAAGTCTGTAATATCTGCACCTAAATGTTCGATGATTTCTTTTTTCAAAGCACTAAAAGCATCACTACGCTCGTGCTTTGCAGAACCCATTCTTGCTATGGCATCAACTTTTGCAGTGGCAAAATCGTATACTTTTTTCTTGATCTCTTCGTCTTGTTCTGGCTTCTTATAATCACGCACTTCTGTGATACCAACTATCTTTCTTAAGTCAGCTTGCGCTTTAATTTGCTTCTTGATAGCTTCATGTGCTAATTCTAAACACTCAACTAATTCTTCTTCAGAACATTCTTTCGCTTCACCTTCTACCATCATCAAGTTCTTCTCTGTAGCAGCAATGATAAATTCTAATTCGCAATTAGCTAATTGAGCTTTAGAAGGATTGATAACAAATTTGCCATCGATCTTTGCAATTCTTACTTCAGAAATAATTTCTTTAATAGGAATATCAGATACTGATAATGCAGCTGATGCAGCTAAACATGCTAATGAATCAGGCATTACATTTTCATCGCTAGAAACCAATGAGATCAATACTTGTACATCACATAAATAATCTTCAGGGAATAAAGGTCTTAATGCGCGATCAATTAAACGGCTAGTTAAGATTTCATAATCGTTTAATCTTGCTTCTCTTTTAAAGAATGAACCTGGGATACGGCCTGCAGATGCAAACTTCTCTTGATAATCTACACTCAAAGGGAAGAAGTCTTGTCCTTCTTTTGGATCTTTATTCGCGACAACTGTTGCTAATAAAATACAATTTCCTTGTCTAACGGTAACTGCTCCATCAGCTTGACGAGCTAATTTACCTGTTTCTATAAATATTTCTTGTCCGGGATTTACCTCGAACTTTACTGATTTAGGTTGTGATAACATTTTTAATTTTTTTGGTGTTGTAAGCAATGCAACCAAGGCATATAAACAACTAATCCCAACCGTGGTATACAGTTGGGACAGCTATTATAAGATGTTCTTGATTATTTTCTTAAGCCTAATTTCTCAATTAGTGCGCGGTAACCAGTAAGGTTATGTTTTTGTAAATAAACCAATAAACGCTTACGCTGACCCACTAATTGCA
>CAWULX010000220.1:0-2246 GCA_963923775.1 uncultured bacterium | reverse complement strand
TTTAAGAACCTTGTAAGAACTAAAATCGATGCTGAATATGAACCTGCGTGTAATTTGTTTAAGTGTAGTAATTGTCTTATTTGCCACCGCTTGTGATCGTCAAAAAACTTTATTTGAATTAGTGCCTTCTGAAACATCAGGAGTGGTTTTTAATAATGTAATCAAAGAATCAGATTCATTGAATGTATTAGATGTATCTAATGTATACAATGGTGGTGGAGTAGGTATTGGAGATTTTAACCAAGATGGTTTACAAGACATTTATTTTACTGGTAATAAGGTTGCCAATCAATTATACTTGAACAAAGGCCAATTTAAGTTTGAGGAAGTGGCAGCAAAAGCTGGTGTGACAGGAGAGGGAAAATGGTGTAGGGGTGTTTCTGTTATTGATATTAATAATGATGGAAAATCTGATTTGTATATAAGCGCTACATTGGATACCAATGCCAAGAAGCGTGCTAATTTATTGTATGTAAATCAAGGCAATGATGCTAATGGAGTACCATTATTTAAAGAGATGGCTGAAGCATATGGTATAGCTGATACTAGTTATTCTACTATGGCCAATTTCTTTGATTATGATAACGATGGAGATTTGGATATGTTTTTGGTGGTGAATGAAATTAAAGATCCACATATTCCCAATGTATACCATCCAAAAAATCAATTGCCAGAATATTATAGTAGTTCAAGATTATATCAAAACAATTGGGATGCAACTTTACAACATCAAGTTTTTACAGATGTGACTGCCAAAGCTGGCATGATCAGAGATGGCTTTGGTCATAGTGTGGTGGTGACAGATATAAATAAAGATGGTTGGAAAGATATTTACGTAACCAATGATTATTTACCGAATGATTATATGTGGATTAACAATCATGATGGTACTTTCACAGATCAATTAGATACTTATTTCAAGCATAGCTCGGTGAATTCCATGGGGACTGATATGGGGGATGTCAATAACGATGGACTAATGGATTTTATCACTTTAGATATGAATCCAAGAGACAACTATCGTAAGAAAATGATGATGAACCCTAATAGCTATCAAACTTTTCAAAACAATGATTTATACGGATACAATTATCAATATGTAAGAAATACTTTACAAATAAATCAAGGACCAAGGGTTTTACAAAATGATAGTATTGGGGCACCCATATTTTCTGAAATTGCATTTTTATCTGGAATAGCAGAAACAGATTGGAGTTGGACACCTTTGTTAATGGATGCAGACAATGATGGGCATAGAGATTTATTTGTAACCAATGGTTTCCCAAAAGATGTAACAGATCATGATTTTATTATGTACAGAAATAAGGCGTATAGCTTTGTTTCAAAGACGGATATGTTACAGCAAATTCCAGAAGTTAAATTGCATAATTATATTTTTAAGAACAATAAAGATTTAAGTTTTTCTGATCAGTCAGAAAAATGGGGATTCAATCAAGCCAGTTTTTCTAATGGCGCAGTCTATGCCGATTTAGACAATGATGGTGATTTGGATTTGGTCATTAATAATATCAATGATAAGGCGAGTATTTATCAAAATAGACAAAGAGAATTAGCTCCCGAAAAAAGCAATTACCTGACAATTAATTTAAAAGGTGACGCGAATAATTTATCAGGCATTGGTGCTGAAGTGTCCATTTTTTATAAAGGGGAAAAGCAAGTGGCAGAACAAAGCCCTTTTAGAGGGTACTTGTCAAGCGTACAAAATAATATACACTTTGGATTAGGGTCTCAAGTAGGAGTTGATTCTATCAAAGTAGTTTGGCCAAATGGCTTGGTACAGGTTCTAGGAAAAACAAAAGCTAATCAATCTATTATAGTTGATATAAAAAATGCAAAACAAGTAAATACATCTCCTGCAATGATGTTTGCGAGTCAATCTTTATTCAAAGAAGTGACTAAATCTGTAGGTATCAAATATGTACATGCTCAAACAGATTTTGTAGATTTTAATATTCAAAAATTACTGCCTCATAAATTTTCTGAATACAATCCAGCTATTGCCGTAGGGGATCTTAATGGAGATGGAATAGATGATATGGTGGTAGGTGGATCATCCAATCAATCTGCTCAATTATTTATTCAAGACAAGCAGAATAGATTTACACAAAAACCATTATTAGCAGGCATTAATAATAATAAACCTAACTCAGACCAGGGTATTTTATTATTGGATGTGGATACTGACAATGATTTAGATTTATTAATTACGAGCGGTGGCTTTGAAC
>CAWULX010000219.1:0-2266 GCA_963923775.1 uncultured bacterium | reverse complement strand
TCATAACACTTAAACTACTATTATCGCATTTATCGTCTATTAATGATAGTGAAGGTTATTTTAGCTTAGATTATATAAATCCTGCCAAAAATCCCAATTGGGAAAAATGCTATAACGATTACGAGCCAGGCAAGGGTTATCAATATTGTAATTTAAATTTTAATATGGTGGGAACCATTATTGAAAGAACTTCTGGTGAAAGATTTGATCAATATGTAAAGCATCATATTTTAGATCCATTGGGTTTATATGGGGGCTACTGTGTGGATTCATTAGACAAAACTAAGTTTGCCGCTATTTATGACTATAATGTAGATTCTGCCAAATTTATACTTTCGCCAAATGCATACGCACCAAGAAGTGAAGAGATAGCTAATTATACGATGGGATATTCTACACCTATTTTTTCTCCAACAGGAGGAATGAAAATTTCGGCAACAGATTTAGCCAAATACATGACCATGCATATGAACTTTGGTAAATATAAAGGTGGTAGGATTATGTCCAAGAAAAGTTCCAAATTAATGCAAACGCCACTTTCTGAGGAGGAGCAATATGGTTTTGCCATTGAAAATACTGTAAAAATGGTTGATGGTGTTCATTTAACTGGACATACCGGATCGGCTTATGGGTTGTTTTCTGCTATGTTTTTTGATCCAAAGAAAAAATATGGCATTGTTGTAATAAGTAATGGTTGTCACCCAGAATACAAAGGTGGATACAATCATGTCATAAAAAGAACGGTGAATGTATTGTATGATAATCTAATCGCGAATCCTTAAAAAGGAATATTAATACCTGTATTCCAAGTAAAGGAAGTACCTGGCATATCACTTATTGGCCAAGCAGTAGTTATAAAAACATTGCATGGCCAATTTTTTTTTTGATACGTACTAGTTTGCGCTGCAAAGAAGCCACTCACCCATTTATAATCTTTTAAATAAAAAAAACTTGGCCTGGTATAAAATATATTATTACCCCATTTGATTTGATCAAAGGCATAAGCAAAATTGACAAAGTCTTCATATAATACACCTACTTTATCTAATCTGTCTGATCTCCAATAAGAAAAATAAAATATTTGGTTCTTTGTTGGTTTAAATTGTCCGTTTAATTCAATAGATCCATATCGTTGCACCTGAAATTCTTCATTATTCAACATGGGCTCTCTTTTCATAAAAAACCAATTCAAGTTGGCTGCAATTCCAATTGTCAATTTCTTTTTGTCTACTAAATAATAACCCACTCTTGAAAAAATAGTCCAAGGCTTGGCGTCTATTCCTAAATTGAATTCAGGATTAAAATAAAAATTTCCCTTTCTTATTGTAGCAGATGTTAATACTGCAGGTTTACCTAATGCAAAAATAGGCACGGGCGCAACTCCGTTATTGGTTAATTGAATATTGCCACTGGTTTGACCTTGACTAGTAAGTGCAATCAATAAGCAGAATATAGCGCAAAAAGACTTTATCAAATTCAATGAATTACTCTTTGATGATTTGCTTATAAAAACCAACAGTTCTATTCAAGTCAGCAATGCCGATACGCTCGTCAATTCCATGAAATCCTTTTACATTAATCACTGGAGCAAAATTTAAAACCCCTTCACTAAACCCTCTAAAATACCTAGAATCAGTAGCGCCAATTAATAAAAAAGGAGAAACAATAATATTAGGCATAGACTTATATAAAACAGTTTCTAATTTTTTAAAAGCCGGGCCTTCGAATGGAGTTATTACAGAAGGTTCCATTAAAGAAATGGTTTGTTTCTTAATCACTACTCTTTCATCATTCACTGCTTTCTTTACAAAGTCCACAACATCATCACTTGTTTGACCTGGAAGTATACGACTATTAAAAGTAGCTTTCGCTACAGAAGGAATTACATTGTCTTTAATACCAGAATGTACAATGGTAGGAACCAAAGTGGTATGTGTCATGGCATTAGTCTCTTTAGTCTTGCTTAATTGATTTAAAACAACACTATTAAATAACCATAAATTACTTAACACCATTCTCTTAGTAAATGATTCAGCAGATTTTGTTCTATTTAACATCTCAATAACTGTAGGAGGAATAGAGCCCGGCATTTGATGTTCTCTTATTTTAACGATTGCTTTATTTAAAACATCAATAGCTGTTTCTGGACTTGGCATGGATGAGTGTCCACCAGGAATTTCTACTGTTAAGTCAATATTTACATAGCCTTTTTCACTTGTGCCAATTAAAGCCATTGGTCTTTTTAATTGCTCAAAATGCTTAGTAT
>CAWULX010000218.1:0-2271 GCA_963923775.1 uncultured bacterium | reverse complement strand
CTCGTGGGCTCGGAGATGTGTATAAGAGACAGATTTTTCCATAATCCTACGATTTGTAGCAATTCTGCAGCATTCATCTGAACAATATTTTTGATTATGAGTTTTGGCATCAAATTCCTTGGCGCATTCTTTGTTTGAACAAATCATACTTGTGGAACCTCGTAGGCCTCTATTTGTACATTTCCTAACTCAGCTGTCTTGGCCCAGCAAGATTTCTTTAATGGACAATATTTACAACTTGAACTAGTTTTTATAAATGGTCTCATTGGAAGTCCGCCATTTTTATAATTATCGTATACTTCTTGAAGCCAGAGAAATAGGTTCTTAATAATTCCCTTATTTCGCTCAGTCATATAAACTGGAATAACTAAAATTTCTTGAGTATTTTTATTTTCATAAATAAAAAACCCTTCATCAAATTCTTTAATATGCATATACATTAATAATTGCAGCAAATGGTTTGCAGACGAAGCCATTGTAACTTGTCTTTGATCCCACACTTCCTGCTTTGCAGTTTTAATTTCTCCGATGACATCAACATCATAGTCCATCACCAAATCTGCAAAACCCCTAATAGGAGGATATTCATTTAGGATTTCTACTTCTTCTGCACGATATTCAGGAAATGTAGATATTAATTTTTGAAGTCTAGCATGAGCTTCTGTACCGTATTGCATATTTGCAACAGCTTGTGCATCGTTATCATCCTTAAACTCTGCACCATTAAATGCCATATACCAATATCTAGGACAGTTTCCATATCCATATCCTACAGTACTTGGACTAAATGTTTTCTTTTGCATAAACCCATCTGGACGCTTCAAATTTAAATAAGCTTCATTTAATTGGTCTGCAAATTTAGCTGGATCAAATTTACCAGGATATTTTTTAAACTTTAAATTTTTTACAATTTCTCTAGCCATGTAAGAATCTACTAACTATATCTGCGCCTAGCCAGATTCCAACAATCCCCATTACTGCTGGGAATACGGGAGGAGCTGGAACTGGCAATTTAAATGCGGCAAATACTCCTCCTAAAAAAGCGCCAGTTAGTGTGCATAAAATTAAATCTTTAATCATTAGTTATACCTTACTACATATTTAAGAGCGTCAACAAGTTTATCAATTGATTCTTTAACCGAATAATAAATATTTTTTTTATTATTATTTACTGTTCCAGCCTTGTCCTTGGCAATTGTAGAATAGTATGAGGCAAGTATACCAAACTTAGCTGAGATGGCTTGAAGCTCTGCAATTAAAATATAGGCTTTAGCTGCAGGAATATCGGGCTTAGCGATAATATTGATTATTGCTACCATAGCACGATCTAGTTGGTCATCTTTCATAAATTCATGAAGATCATTAAACTCTGTTATAAGATTAATAGTTTCTAATGGATTATTCTCCATGCTTACGGATCCACTCTCTTTCATATCTCTGGATATAAAGCTCTACTGCAATACCCGAAAAATATCCTACCAAAAGGCCAATCATAAATTCCATTATTTTAAATCCTTTCCATCTATGTAAATTATATTATATTTTTCTAGATTTGACAATGGCATTCTAATATTTGGATCATAAGAGTAGTCTGGACTATTTGTATCATATATTTTTTGTTTAGCAAGAATATTTTTATTTTCTATTTCCAAATCATCTAATCTTCTCAATTCTTCTTCACCGTATTGTTCTTTTTTCGCTAACCATTCGTCATCGCCTTTATAATACCAAAGATAGAACATTCTCAATAAATATTTATTTCCTTTTGTAATTGGAAGAACTCCATGAAAATATGGATAAAAAGAAGGGAAAACTGTAATATCCCCAGCCTCTGGCTTATATGTAAAAATTTGATTAGTAGAATCGTTTAAAAAAGAAATTTCTCCCCCATCATAATCATCATTAATGTATGAGGTTATGGTGAGAATAAATTTAGTCCCTGCTGGGGCCATCTTCCATTGATTTTGATCTACATGATAATGTAATGCTATATTGCCTTCTGTTAAATCGTATTTAAGCATATCTGCATCTCCATTAATCCAGTCTGCTTGAGATAAGTTAAAATTAGATACAAACGAAGGCCATTCTACCTTATCCTTGTAATTATCTAAATAGTCTTGAGACACTGTATTATAGACATCAAATATTTCTTTTATAATTTCTTTTTGCTTACTTGCTATTTCGCCCTCAATAATTTCATTATCAAATTTTGTTTTTAAGGTTTTAGCAATTTTACCGAATGTGGCCCAGGGACCCCAGCTACCTATATAC
>CAWULX010000217.1:0-2271 GCA_963923775.1 uncultured bacterium | reverse complement strand
GGATAACACTAAGTATAAATTTCTTCAAGTGGGTATTTTTAATATTTGAAATTAGGTATATATTCGCATTACCCCAAAAGCGCTATTACTAATTAAAACTTCTGTTTATGAAGCAGCGCATTTTATTTTTGGTTGTAATGTTCTCGTTTTTATTCAATATTGGTAAAGCTCAAATTCCCGTATTAAACATTAAAAAAAACTTGTTTAAAATGGATTCGCTATTTGAAAAAGAAGCGATTTCTAAATCTTATTATAGGGCATTTAACAGATGGTATAAGCAAGCTGATATGAACAATGATGGAAAATTAGATCTCATCTTACAACCCTATCAGCATCAAAATAGAGCAGGAATTGTCTCTGTTTTATACAATAAGACAGAAAATTCTAATAATATAAATTTTGAAAACGATAGAACTAGTAATTTTTATACTGAAGGAGATCCTGGTCAATTTGATGTAGGTGATGTCAATGGTGATGGCAACACAGATATTTTAATAATGACTGAAAATTATCATGGCAAACCAGAAGACAAACCTCTTGAATGGTATATTACACAATCAAATGATAATACACCAGATAAATTGTTTTTAAATAATGGAAATAGTTCATTTACTAGATTAGTTTTTCCAGATAATTTCAATACTACAAGTGGCAGGCTATTAGATATAAATAATGATATAAAAAAAGAAATCTTAATTACAAATTACACAAAGCCTAATGAAGCTGATCCGCTACATATAGATCCTAATCTAATTTACAAATACAACTTAGTTGACAATAAGCTAATTAGAAGTACAACCTTTTACAGTAATAATAATAATTTATTTTCAAGAATTGGCCATGCTACTGAAATTGGAAATAAAATATATTTTCAACTTCAAGATCAAAATAATCAATTTACAAATCCAATCTATATTATTTCCTTTAATAAAGGAGACTCGCTTTCTGTATTAACAAGACATGATACTATTGCAATAATTCAACCAATAAAAAAAATAAAAGATCAATATGCATATACATATTTTCCTGTAAATGAATTTGGCATACATATTGTTGACCTTGATAACAACGGAACAATTGAGGTAGTTACAGAAGAGGCAATGAATATAAAATATATCGATGGCAGTTCTGTATCAAATGACATTGGAAGTTTTAATCTTGGCATAGACGGCTTGTCTCATACTAGGATTCAAGTATACAATAAAACAGGAAATATATCAAATCAATGGCTTGATAGTGCTATTCAATATGATCCTACAAGAATAGCACACGGAAATGGTATTAAATTGGAAGACATCAACAATGATGGTTTAATTGATATAATCCCAATTGTAGGTTGGGGATGGTGGCCTTTTACAATGGGTGATTCTTTGATTGCAAAAGAAATAAAAAAGAAAAGACTTATACTTAATAAAGGAAATAAGTTTGAAAGTTATACTCTAAACTTTAACAGTGAACAAGATTTAAACAGTTTACAGGTGCAATCCTTTACGTATCCTTTGTTTTTTGAAAAAAATAAACCAGGATCAATTCTTTATATAAAAGAGGGTGGATCTACAAGTAATCCTTCATTCAATGAAACGAATGGTATTATTAATTTAGATTTTTCTCAATTTAAATTTCCTTGTTCAACATTCAACCCACAAATAAATATAAAAGGTGGCTTGGTATTTTGTAATAACAATGACTCTACAATTATTAATACAGATTCCGTAGCTGGCCAAAAAACTATATGGTATAAAAATGGTTCAACTATCAATAACACTAATGAGATTTTCATAAAAGAACCTGGAACATATAAAATATCCATTACAAATCTGGGAAACTGCACATATGAAAAAACTTTCACAATTGTAAAAAATACAATACCATCTACCCCAACCATCTCTCGTGACACTGCTAATAATTTAGTGTCAAGTGCTGCAGTTAGAAATACTTGGTACAAAGATGCTGCTGCTATTTCAGATACTACGCAAAAAATTAAGCCAAGTGGTGCTGGCTCCTTTACGGTAAAGACCAGCGAAAATGGATGTGCTAGTTTAGCGAGCAGTGCATACTATTATTTAGTTACAGATATTGTTAATTTAAGTGCAGATGAGTTTATTAAACTAGCCCCTAATCCATTCCAAAGCCAGTTGAATCTTGATTTTAATGTAAAAGCCTATCAAAAACTAAATATTGAAGTATTTGAACTGAGCACAGGAACCAAAAGGGCTGCCCAACAGAATGTATTACCTGGCTCGGTACTGTCTTTTGGCTATTTGGCACCTG
>CAWULX010000216.1:0-2288 GCA_963923775.1 uncultured bacterium | reverse complement strand
GTGTTCAAATTTCAGCAGCTCATACTAGAGCTCATTTGGATAAAGCTATTCAAGCATTTACAGAAGTTGGTAGAGAATTGGGTGTAATTAAGAGTTAATTTTAGAAAAAAATTTTTATGATTACAATTAACAATATAGTGAATGCACCCATTGAAAAGGTTTGGGAATATTGGACAAATCCTATCCATGTTAAAAATTGGAATTTTGCAGCATCAGATTGGCATTGCCCAGATGCAATCAACAACCTTCAAGTAGGAGGTGAGTTTCATTATACAATGGCGGCCAAAGACAATTCATTTAGTTTTGATTATTGGGGAACTTATCAAAAAATTGAGACTAATAAACAACTTGATTTTGTATTAGGAGATGGTAGAAAAGTGGTGGTTAGTTTTGAAACTGCCGAAAATGGCACCATTGTTACTGAGCATTTTGAGCCAGAGCAACAAAATCCTCCAGAAAGACAGCAAACTGGTTGGCAAATGATTTTAGATAATTTTAAGACTTATGTAGAACACGGTGCATAAAATATATCTTAGTGTTTCATTAACAATTTTTTAAGGTAACTTCAATAAAAACTAATCATATGAAAAAATTAATCTTTGCAAGCTTATTTAGCTTTATTGGCATTTTTGCCTTTGCCGCAGATCATTGTTCTGCAGATTGTCATAAAAACGAACATAAATGTACGGCTGCCTGCCATAAAAATGGAGCAGGTCATGTTTCTAATCATGGCGAAAAGGGACATATGTGCTCTAAAGAATCTTGCAAGCATGATTGTTCCAAAGAATGCATGAAAAAGTAATCAATACTTTTAAAAACTAATATGGGAATGCCTAGCATTCCCTTTTTTGGCTTTAATATGTTCCAAAATATAAAATAGGAACAAATTTGAGCTTACAGGGGCTATATTTTTAGTTTTTTGGATATAATTTGTTCACTTATTCTAAACTAAATCCAAAAAAATGAAAAAGCTACTATCGGTTCTATTTGTGTCTACAATGCTATTTGCTTGTAATAATGAAGCTGCTAAAAAAGAGCAACTTGAAAATGAGAATGTTAAATTCTATGATCATGTATGGGATGTTGTAATTAACCAAGGTAATGTTAATTATCTAGATACAGCTTATGCTGCAGATGTGGTATTACATACGGTTCCTGAAATCAAAGGAAAGGATAGTGCAAAGGCTTATTATGCTAATTATGTTACTGGTTTTAGTAATAGACAATTTATTGTTAAAGAAATCTTCGCTAAAGGTGATAAAGTTGTTAAATACTGGCAATTTAAAGGTACTCATACTGGTCCTTTCTTTGGTATTCCTGCAACGGGAAAAACAATTGATGTAATTGGTTGTACTATTGCTAAAGTAGTTGATGGTAAAATTACAGAAGAGCAAGACTTTTTTGATAATTACGCCTTTTTACAACAAATTGGCCTAATAAAATAAGTAGGTTTTTTTTAAGTTAAAAGGCCGTCTCTTTTGAGTCGGCCTTTTTTGTATATTTTTAACAGATACTATTTATTATATTGTTATATGAATAAATTTTACATCTCTTTATTGCTAATGGTCTTTTTGGGTCTATCAGTGCAGGCGGCTGTGGTTCATCAAGACGCATACCCAATACATGACGCTAATAAAATGATTATACCAATTGGTGGAAATGCTTGGACTATAAATGGAGGAAATATAAATAATGAAGGATTAACTAATTGGAATTCTAACTCAATTAAAGTAAAGGTGTATGTGTATATATCACAAAGCGGTTCATTAAATCTTTCTCTCAATATGAATCCTGGGGGTAAAAATAGATTAAAGGTTACTATTCAGGGTGTTTCTAAAGAAGTGATTGTTGAAGGCACTTTGGATAAAGAGTTTTATGTTGGCAAGTGGAAGAATATTGCAAAGGGATATTTGATGATCGAGTTACAAGGCGTTACAAAATCAGTCAATAGTTTCGGAACTGTAACTTCACTAGGTATTAGTGGTACTGCAGTAAACAATGAAACAGTATTTGTGAAAGATAATAATAACAATTATTTCTACTGGGGTAGAAGAGGCCCATCCGTTCATTTGAAATATACAATTCCTTCTTCTGATATTACTGATTTTTATAGCGAAATAAAGGTGCCCGAGGGCAATGATGTTATCGGTTCTTATTTTATGGCTAATGGTTTTGCAGAAGGCTATTTTGGTATTCAAGTTAATTCTTTGACTGAAAGAAGAATACTTTTTTCTGTTTGGAGTCCATATGCTACTGACAATCCCGCAAGTATTCCCTCAGAATTTAAA
>CAWULX010000215.1:0-2300 GCA_963923775.1 uncultured bacterium | reverse complement strand
GTGTTTCTGTTTTAGCTAAATGGTAATTACAAAAAGCTTTCCAATTCTTTCAAGTGTGTGATAGTGTATGTTGCTGGAATAGTGGGCACTATTTCTAAATGATTTACAAATACAGTATCCATACCTATATTAATCCCTCCCTGTATATCAGCTGCTTCATTGTCTCCAATCATTAAACTAGTTTTAACTTCTGCGTTAGAAGCTTTTAAAGCATACTCAAATATTTCTCTATGTGGTTTTAAACTATTACTTGCTTCTGAAGTAATCACTTCAATAAAATATTTTGCTAAATCTGAATTTTGTATTTTCTTAAACTGAACTGCTTGAAAACCATTGGTGATCAAATGCATTTTATATCCTTTGCTTTGTAAGTATTCTAAAATCTCATGGGTGTATGGAAATAGGTTAGTTTTATCTGGTAGTATTTCCAAATAATCATGTGACATAGATTTGGATAATGTCTCATCTGCAATTTTAAAATCCAATAAGCTTAAATAAATACGCTTCCATCTTAATTCCTCTTGTTTGATAAAGCCTTTTGTATATCTATCCCAAAGTCGATGATTGTGCTCGCTATAAATTGCATAGAATGCTTCAAAATCGTTGATGCCTTTATTGGCCAATCCGTATTTATGGTGAAGGTCCAGAAGGGTTTCTTTGGAGTTTAATTCAAAGTCCCAAATGGTATGATCTAAATCAAAAAAGAGGTCTTTATATTTCATTTATAGCTGTATATGTAGCGAATTTACAATATTGCTCCTATCTTTATTCAATATTAGTATTGTATTTATATGAACATTATAATTACTGGAGCATCTAAAGGAATTGGGTTTGCCATTGCGAAAAAATTTGCATCACATGGGCACCATCTTTTTTTAACAAGTAAAACCCCTGCTGATTTAGTGAAAGCAGTGGAGGAATTAAGGCAATTGTTTCCTTCATGTACTATTGAGGGAATTCATGCCGATTTATCTATTGAAGGTCAGGTGCATTGTTTTACTGAATGGTGCTTATTGCATACTCAACCAGATATCTTGGTGAATAATGCTGGCTATTTCTTACCAGGTAAAATTTCGGAAGAAGCGCCTGGTACTTTAGAAGCTCAATTAAATGCGAACTTATTGTCTGCATATTATACCACTAAGGATTTATTACCTGCTATGTTACAAAAAGGCAAGGGGCATATTTTTAATATTTGTTCTATTGCTTCTTTGGATGCTTATGAAAATGGAGGCTCTTATAGCATTAGTAAATTTGCTTTATTAGGTTTCTCAAAAAATCTTAGATTGGAATTAAAAGACAAGGGTATTAAAGTTACTTCTGTTTGCCCAGGTGCCGTGTATACCAATAGTTGGAAGGGTTCTGGGGTTGATCCGAAAAGAATTATGGAAGCGGAGGATATTGCTGATATGATTTATGCAGCTAGTCAATTAAGTCCCCAAGCGGTTGTTGAAGATATTGTAATGAGACCGCAATTAGGAGATTTGTAATTTAATTATAATTTTTCTTCATCATCAATTGAATCGTTTCCTTTTGGAGTAGAGAACATTTCTCTTGCTTTTTTTGTTGCTGCTAATCTTTCTATTACCACTGCTGCTATTAATTTTCCAGCATCTTCGTTAGGATGTGTTTGTAAAATATATTTAAGCTTGGCTTCTGATACATCAATACGATAAAGCAATTGCACTAATTTGGAAAAATCATTTTTAATGAGTTCGTTAATTGCGTTGGCTAAATCTTCTGGGCTTAATTTTTCTAAAGCTTGAATGCTTAATTCCATCTTATATTATTTTTTCAATGACGCCTAAGCTAAACAAAGCAAAATCGTATTTCACTGGATCTTTACTATCTAAAGTTCTGCAATAATTGGTTAATTCCAATGCAGCTTGCCAATCTGTTTGTGGTCTTGTTAATACACCTAAGGTTCGGGCAATTCTAGCTACATGGACATCAATGGGAATAATCAATTCGCTAGGTTGTATTGCCTTCCAAATACCAAAATCCACCCCCGCATTGTCTTTTCTTACCATCCATCTTAAAAACATGTTTAACCTCTTACAAGTGGAACCTGCAATTGGACTGGATATATGCTTTTTGGTTCTTGGAGGCGCATCTTCTAAGCTCATGAAATATTGTTGAAAATGAATCAAGGCCTCTGTTACATTATTTATTTTTTTACCTGTAGTTTGATGAGTGAAAAATGCGGTTTCCAAACTTTCATGTTGCTGATAATGCGCTTTTAAAAAAGTAATACAATATAAAAGATCGGTATCATTAAAAGTGCGATGCTTAAATCCAAA
>CAWULX010000214.1:0-2312 GCA_963923775.1 uncultured bacterium | reverse complement strand
AAAGCTGCTCCTAAGAAGAAAGCTGCTAAGAAAGCTGCTAAAAAGAAATAATTATCCTCGGATAATATTCAAAGTCCCTCCGATTACTCGGGGGGATTTTTTTTGCTTTAACTTTGAGCTCATGCACAATTATGAGATTGCTGAATATTTTAGTTTACTAAGTAAATTAATGGATATTCATGGTGAGAATCCTTTTAAGACCAAATCCTACGCCAACGTGGCTTTCACGCTAGATAAGTTGACTGAACCTGTTACCGAAATGGCTCCTGCCCAATTATTTTCTATTAGAGGTATTGGAGAAGCAATGGGTAAAAAAATACAACAAATTATTACTACCAATCATCTTGATGTATTAGATGAGTATATTCAAAAAACACCTCCTGGAATTATTGAGATGATCAAGATAAAAGGTTTGGGTCCAAAAAAAATTGCCACCATTTGGAAAGAATTAGAAATAGAATCTGTAGGGGAATTATTATATGCTTGCGATGAAAATAGATTAATAAATTACAAAGGCTTTGGCGCAAAAACGCAACAAAATATTAAAGAAGCATTAGAGTATTATTTACAACATCAAGGAAGTTATTTATACCAAGAATTAGAAAATATTACTGGTTCATTGTTACTTGCATTAGGACAAAATTTTCCCAATGAGCAACACGCCATTGTCGGTGAATATGCCAGACAAATGGAAAGTATGGACTTTTTGGAGGTGCTGACTACCCTTTCTAAAGAAAAATTATTAGCATTTCTGACCCAAAAAAACTTTGATTGTAGCACTCAAGAAGTATATGTAAGCTCAAAAGGGACTGATCAGTTTGAAATTAGATGGCACCTCTCTGAACCTAATCAATTTATTTTCAATCAGTTTAAACTAAATGCAAGCGATTCATTTTGGGGAGCTATACAGTCTCTACCAAATTATTCAGTAGCAAAATTAGAGACCACCCCATTTAAAGATGAACAAGAAATCTTCAATGCCTTAGATGTAGGATTTATTCCAACAGCACAAAGAGAAAATGCTTCCATTTTGGAAAAAGTGGCAGGTAAAAAATCTTTACCAAATACTATCCAAGTTTCCCAAATTAAAGGCATTATTCATTCTCATAGTACTTGGAGCGATGGGATACATAGCATTGAAGAAATGGCCATAGCCGCCATTGAAAAAGGTTATGAGTATCTTGTTATCAGCGATCATTCAAAATCTGCTTTTTATGCCAATGGTTTATCTGCTGAGAGAATCATCGCACAACATAAAGAGATTGATGCTTTAAATAAAAAATTAGCCCCATTTGTTATCTTTAAAAGTATAGAGTCAGACATATTAAACGATGGCAGTTTAGATTACCCTGAAGATATCTTATCACTTTTTGATATAGTGATTGCTTCTATACACTCTAATTTAAAAATGACTGAAGAAAAAGCCATGATGCGCTTACTCAATGCAGTCGCTAATCCCTATACTAGCATTTTAGGACACCCAACTGGTCGTTTATTATTAAGCAGAAAAGGTTATCCAGTTGATCATTCTACATTAATTGAAGCATGCGCAGAACATAATGTGGTATTAGAACTAAATGCGCATCCAAGAAGACTGGATATGGACTGGAGATATATTGAGGAAGCTGTGAATAAAGATGTCTTAATCTCCATTGATCCAGATGCCCACGAAATAGATGGATTTGAGGATTGCAAATACGGGGTACTGGTTGCACAAAAAGCTGGATTAAAAGCCAGTCAAAATCTAAGTAGTTTTGACTTAAGCGAAATGATGGAGTTTATTGCTTATCAACACGAGAAGAGAAACAATTAAATCTTAGTATACACAAAATAGTCTCCTGGCATTAGTTCAAAAGAAACAAATTCATCAAAAGCATATTGCATTCCAGAAAATACCTGTTTGAATTTGCCTTTTAATAATTCATGATTACATTGTATAGTAACATGTTTGGTAGATACATTTAATACCACCAATACCACTTGATTTTCTAAGTGTCTTATATAGGCCATTATATTATGATCAGAACTAGGCAAATTAAAACTCCCTCCATTTACCAATGCTGGATAATCCTTCTTCAATTGCAATAAGGTTTTATAAAACTCATGTAAACTTGGAGTAGAATTCCATTGAATGGGATCCTTATCAAAAAATGCTAGTCTCTTGGTATTGGGAATTTCTTGACCACTATATAATAAGGGCATTCCCTTCCATGTATGTGCAAAAACCGCCCATGGCTTAGCGGCAGGTCCGTATTTTTCATACTCTGTACCATTCCAGCTATTTTCATCATGGTTACTAGTATATAATAGCT
>CAWULX010000213.1:0-2317 GCA_963923775.1 uncultured bacterium | reverse complement strand
TAACTTGTCATTATCAAACCAAATCATATGAAGAAAAAGAACATTATTAGCCTGTCTATTGCCTTTGCCTTTTTTGTCTTAGGAACATCCGGTATCTTATTGTATATCAAACAAAAACCTCATTTTGTGGAGATGACCCATACTATTTTCGGGTTAATCTTTGTGAGTTTTGCCATTTTTCATATTGTAAATAACTGGGGTTCTTTGAAAAACTACTCAAAGGATAAAAATACGGGCTCATTCAAGAAAGAATTATTGGTTGCAGGTATAATTGGAATTATAGTTTTAACCTTATCTGTAACAGAAGTGCTAGAACCAGTTGCAGAATTTGGTAGAGTCTTTGCTCCTAAAAGAGGGCCAAGACCAGACGCTGGAATAAGTTTCCAAGAAAAAACAACTTTAGACTCAACCAATGGAATTGCAACAACTTTAATTCTTCAAAAAACAAAAGATAATGAAGCTGCAAATTTAAATATTGAAGTTGCTGATAGCACAGGCAAGGTATTAGAAACATTATATACTGCAGAAAAAAATACTAGAGGCCCTGGTGCTAATTTAATTTTATCTACTAAAATATCTACCCCTGCTCCTTTTAAATTAATTGTGACTGGTATTAGTGCAAAGAAAACTGAAGAAGAGGAGGAAGAAGGAAAGCCAGGTATTGAAACAAAAATTCAAGAAAGTTTTAATATTCAATCGCTAACTCCTGGTGCACAAGTGTTGAATTTAGCTGATTCTAAATTATTAAAAAGAGCGATTATTGAAATTAAATAATCCTAATCAACATTATAAAAAAAGCCTCTTCAGTTTTGGAGAGGCTTTTTTATTTATTATCTTCTATAGGAAGGTTTTCTTCTTGTCTTTATATTAGGCTTGTAAATTGGCGTTTCGCCAAATTCCGCAGGCACTGTACCTTTTAAAACTGGCGCTCCAAGTAATTCTTCAATTTGTGCAAACTTTGATTGTTCTTTTTGACCCACTAAAGTAAAAGCAGTACCTAAACTAGCTGCCCTGGCCGTTCTACCAATTCTATGGATATAATCTTCTCCGTCATTAGGAACATCGTAATTAATAACTAAGTCTATATCATCAATATCTATACCCCTGCTTAAAATATCTGTTGCAACAATAATAGAAATTTTTTCGTTTCTAAAATCTTGCAAAGCTTGTTCTCTTTCTTTTTGTTCTAAATCAGAATGTACTTCGGCAACAGAAAGATTTGCATTTTTTAAATCGGAAGTTAATTTTTTCACATTTTGTTTCTTTGAACAAAACACGATTACTTTTTTAAACCTTTTTGACCCAAGCATATCTTTAATGATAGCATCTTTCTGCGCATCATAAACAACAAATGCTTTTTGAGTGATATTCTCAGAAGCTTTTGAGATAGCAATATTAATCTCTACAGGATTAACTAGTAAATTCCTAGCCAAGGCCCTCATTTTTGTTGGCATGGTGGCAGAGAATAACAAATTTTGTCTTTGCTTTGGCAAATAAGTAATGATTTTATTGATATCATCACTAAAACCCATATCCAACATTCTATCAGCCTCGTCCAGTACTAAATATTTTAAACCTTTTAATTTTACATAGCCCATATTTAAGTGAGCAATCATTCTGCCAGGTGTACAAACTACAATATCCACTCCTGTGGTTAATGCTTTCTTTTCAATGGCAAAAGAATTACCATCTCCACCACCATATACTGCAATAGCACTTACATCTGTAAAATAAGAAAGTCCTTCAATGCTTTCAGCGATTTGAATGGCCAATTCTCTAGTTGGAACAATAACCATCGCATTAATATCAGAAGCCTGATGTGGAGATGTAATTAATCTATGTAAAAGCGGCAAGAGAAAAGCAGCTGTTTTACCTGTTCCAGTTTGCGCCGCAGCAATAATATCTTTTCCTTCTAAGATGGGTACCATTACTTGCTCTTGCACTGGTGTTGCATTTTCATACCCCATTGCATCAATCCCCTCTAAAATTCTTGGATCCAATCCTAAATCGATAAACTTCAAAATGCTTTTTTTAATAATTGCTACAAAGGTACAACTAATAAAGTCTATTACTATCCAATCTTCACAGAAGTCATCGTTAAAGATCCTCCAACAGGTTGGTCATTAAAAAAATGAACAGGGTCTTTTTTATCTTGCAAACCTAAAGTATACAATAAGGGTAAATAATGCTCAGGTGTTGGAATAGCCAAGATGGCTTCTTTCCCTAACTGATCATACTTAATTAAAGGTTGATGATCTCCATGTTGAATTAAGTCTTTAAAAGTTTGATTCATGTGTAAAGCCCAGTCGTATCCGTA
>CAWULX010000212.1:0-2324 GCA_963923775.1 uncultured bacterium | reverse complement strand
TTCTTTATACCATGGTTATAAAAAACACCACCATTCTTTTAAACCCATCATCTTATTCAGTATTGGAATTGCCTTGATGTTAAGTAGAATGTTGTTCAGAAGTTGGGACCTGGTTTTATTATTCCCTGCAGCCTTTTTTATTATTATAGCACATATTAACAACCATAATAGTTGCAGAATGCATAACCATGCGCATGCAGATGATTGTGATCACTAAAGGGAATAACTCATTGAACCGTCTTTCTCATCCTTTAATTGGATGCCCATTGCAGCTAATTGGTTTCTGATTTTATCGCTGGTAGCAAAATCTTTCCTAGTTTTAGCGTCTTTTCTGATTTCAATTAATAATTCTACCACCCCTTTTAATTGTTCGCGATTAGCGCCTTCTTCTACTTTAATACCTAAAATAGCTTCAATAAATAAGGTTAATTGTTGTTGGGTATATAACCAAGTGTCTCCACTGATGGCATCTGCAGCAATATGCTTGTCCTTGAATGAATTGATGCTTGGTAAAATTTCAAATAAATTAGCCACCACTTTTGCAGTATTGAAATCATCATCCATGAATTCTTCTAACTCATTCACCCATGTCTTCAACTGGGCATCTAATGTGGCATCTGATGCAACACTGCCTTTGGTAAAACTTTGTGCTTTTAACCATTCATAGGCTTCCATCAAACGCTTCAAAGCTTTTTCAGAAGCTTGTAAAGCTTCATTACTAAAATCTAAAGTACCTCTATATTGACTTTGTAAAATAAAAAAGCGAACAGTCATAGGAGCATAAGCCTGCGTTAATTCGTGGTGTTGACCAGAAAATAATTCACTTAACTTAATCACATTATTATAGCTCTTACCCATTTTACGACCATTGATCGTAATCATATTGTTGTGCATCCAATAACGTGCAGGTATCTCGTGATTACATACATTACTTTGTGCTATCTCACATTCGTGGTGAGGGAATTGTAAGTCCATTCCACCTCCGTGTATATCAAAACGCTTGCCTAAATATTTTGTAGCCATTGCAGAACATTCAATATGCCATCCCGGGAAACCCTCTCCCCATGGGCTTTGCCAGCGCATGATATGTTCAACAGGTGCTTTTTTCCATAAAGCAAAATCAACTTTATTTTTTTTCTCTTCTTGATTTTCTAAATCACGCGTAGTTTCTAATTGCTCTTCTACATTTCTTCCACTAAGAATTCCATATGGTTGATTCTTTTTGGAGTAATCTTCATTGTACTTTACTACGTCAAAATACACTGAGCCATTTTTTTCATATGCATAACCATCTTTCATGATGGTCTTGATCATTTCAATTTGTTCTACAATATGACCTGTAGCAGTTGGTTCGATACTTGGTGGCATATTATTAAACTGCTCCATTGCCCAATGGTATAAGTGCGTATACTTTTGCACTAGTTCCATAGGTTCTAATTTTTCTAAGATAGCTTTGGAAGCAATTTTATCCTCGGCTTGTTTGCCTTCTTCTTCAAAATGACCAGCATCTGTAATATTTCTTACATAACGAACCTTATAACCCTTGTGTATTAAATAACGATATACCACATCAAATGTGATAAAGGGTCTTGCATGCCCTAAATGACTTTCTCCACTCACGGTTGGTCCACATACATACATGCCAACATAGGGCGCGTTGATGGGCTCAAATACTTCTTTTTGTCTGCTGAGTGAATTGTATAACTTAAGTGGCATAATATAGCCTCAAAGATATTTTATTTTAGGGAATTGAAGGCCTAATTCTTCTTTAACAAAAGGTCTGACAAGATCATATGATGATCGCTTAGGTTTTCATCCACCGATTCCCAAGTTTTTACATCCCAGTGTTTGTCTGCTAATATATAGTCAATACGTAAAGTAGGAGAAAGTCCCATAAATGTTAGGCCAATCCCAAAGCCTTTTTTCAAAAACGCATCTTGCAAATTTCCTTTAATGGTGGTATAGGTATAAGAACTTGGTACATCATTAAAATCTCCTGTAATGATGGTTGGATACGGAGATTGATCCAGCTCTGCTCTAACTATATCGGCCTGCACCGCTCTTTCAATAAAAGCTTGTTTCATTTTTCTGGCAACCCCTCTATTAGCTTTCACTTCTAAATTATTCGTAGGTGTTTCATGAAATTCAAAATCGTTTTCCTTAAATCTATACGAAGCTAAATGTGTGGTATATACCCTGATAGTATCGTCTCCTTTTAGTAAAGTTGCATAAATAACACTCTCTCCATTTAAAAATGCTTTTCTTTTAGATTCAATAATAGGATATTTAGAGTAAATAATACAACCTGCATAATAATTGGGATC
>CAWULX010000211.1:0-2326 GCA_963923775.1 uncultured bacterium | reverse complement strand
TAATAAGCCTTTAAACGATTTTTATTTCCAAAATAAGAATTCAATTGTTAATGGCAAACAGCAATTTATTCAAAAGTGGGGTGAAAGACCCAATGTAGATCAGTGGAGAAGAAAAACCAGTGGCAATATCGCCTATTCCAATACAAGCCTAAGTAAAAACAATAACGAAATCGTTCTTACTAAAGATAGTATTCAAAAAGAACAAAAAACAACTAATATTATTGAGGCAATTAATAATCATCAAGACATTGAAATTTCATTAATGAAATGGAATGAAGCTGCTATCAAAAATGCACAATTATTTTTATTGGAATTAAATGATTTTGACAAAGCGTTGCCTATTTATAGAAAAATTATAGAAAGAAACATAGATCCCACCATCACAGAAAGAGCATTATTAGATTTGGCCAGTCAATACATTCACACTGACCAAAAAGATAAATCAGATGCCATAATACAAAATGTACTCAAAAATTATCCAGCCGGATTGTATGCAACAAAACTAAAAGAAGCCAATGTAAAAAAACAATCAAGTACAGCATCTTTAGAACAATATAAAATGGCTTACTTTTTATCTAAGATTGGTAAATGGGATAGTTTAGCCAATTCACATTCTTTGATAAGCCAAACTGTTGTAAGAACTAAATGGCATACCCCCTATCAATTCATAAGAGTAAAAATGTATGCTCAACAAAAAAAAGATAGCTTAGCCATTATAATATTAGACTCTATTATTTTACAAAACCAAAACGAACAAATAAGAGAAAAGGCTAAGAATATCATTGTAGAATTAAAAAATAGAAAGAAAACAGAAACTTACTTAAGTCAGTTAGTAAATATCATTCCTACAAATAATAATCCTGTATTGGATGAAAATCTAATGACATCTGACAAAATAGAAATTACTAAAACTGAAAAAGCAATTATATCAGAAAGCCCAAATTTACCCGACTCTAATAAAAAAGTCAAATCATTGATTCAGTTTACAAATGATAGTACTGAAGAACATTATATGGCCATGGTCATAAAAGGCAGTAAAGAAGTTTTTATTAAAGAGGCCCAAACTGCTTTAGACAATGTAAACGAGGATGAGTTTAAGAAGTTACAATTAGACGTAACCTATGTTCAATTTAACAAAGATACTTATATAGTTTGGGTTGGGCCATTTGATCGCCAAGATGAGAGTATTCAATATGCTCGAAAAATAAAACCTAGATTGAAGACAGAAATTATCTCATTTATACCCACAAAACAATATGAAATATTTATTTTTGGGAAGTCAAACATCTTACTAATTAATAATGATGAAGACTTGTTGCAATATAAAGACTACATGATTAAAAATATTTATAAATAAAAAAGAAACTTCGTGAGCCAACAAACCAATCAAAGCACAGGACGAACAAGGAAATTCTGGAAATGGTATTTTATCAGTGCTGGAGTTTTTATGTTATTTTTAATATTGCTTAATTTTGGATGGATTGGAGATATGCCAGATTTAGATGATATCGAAAATCCTACAGCTTCCCTTGCTTCCCAAGTGTATGCCCAAGACGGTACACCCATGGGAAAATTTTATTTAGAAGACCGTATCAGTGTAAAATACAGAGACCTTAGCCCTTACTTAATTCAAGCTTTGGTTGCCACAGAAGATAAAAGATTTTATGACCATTACGGTATAGACGGAGAAGGTTTACTAAGAGCAGTTGCCTTTCTAGGTAGCCAAGGTGGGGCATCAACCATCACTATGCAAACTGCAAAGAATTTATTTACTGATAACTGGAGCACCAAGAATAAATTATTACGTGTCATTCAAAAAATTAAAGAAAGTATCATTGCCATCAAATTAGAGCGAAATTTTACTAAACAAGAAATTCTAACATTATACCTTAATACAGTTCCCTTTAGTGAAAATTTATTTGGTGTAAGCAATGCATCAAGATCCTTTTTTCAAAAAGAACCAGATAGATTAAATATCGAAGAAGCCGCCTTGCTAATTGGAATGATTAATGCTCCAACCAAATATAATCCAAATAGAAATCCTAAACTAGCTCTAGAAAGAAGGAACTTGGTATTAAATAGAATGGCTACACAAAAATATATTACTGAAGAGCAAGCAGAGCAATTAAAGGCCTTGCCTGTTGTTACCAACTTTAAAAAATTAGATGAAAATAATGGCCTTGGCCCCTACTTTAGAATGAACCTAGGTGAATTTATGAAGAAGTGGTGTAAAGAGCATAAAAAAAATAATGGCGATAATTACAATTTATATAGAGATGGATTAAAAATTTATACCACAATTAATCCAAGAATGCAATACTATGCT
>CAWULX010000210.1:0-2331 GCA_963923775.1 uncultured bacterium | reverse complement strand
TTGTAAAATAATTATAAAAAAGATTGATTAGTTGCAATAAGTATACTAATTTGTCGCACTTAAATTAAAGATAGAAAATGAAAAAAATCTTATTTGTACTTTTAGCGCTACCAGTTGGATTAATATTGAATGCGCAAAAACCAACTCCTCCTGTAAGTCCCGAAAAAACAGATTCTGTAAAAGCAACTCCCAAAAAACCAAGCGTTGCTGATAAAACAAAAGGTAATACCAAAAATGCAGGTTTATTTACTTTGTATCAAGACACTGCTACAGGATCTGTACAATTATATATTCGTAAAGATCAATTAGGAAAAGAATTTATTTACCAAAGTTTCTCCATAAGCGGCCCTACTACTTTATTCTTAAATCAAAGTATGCACCGTACTAATTTAGTATTTAAAATTAAAAAGGCATTTGATAAATTAGAGTTTGCCATTGTTAATACTGGTTTGTATTATGATAAAAACAACCCTATTAGCAAAACTGCTGAGGTAGATAAACCCGAAGCCATTTTCTTTTCAGACAAATATACCATTGAAGATTCTTTAGGCTATTTAATTAGTGCTGATGGTTTATTCTTAAGTGAAAAATTAGATGCAGTAAAGCCTAATATGCCTCCAGGACCGATGTCTTCTATGATTTTTAATTTAGGTATGTTAAACCAAAGCAAATCTAAATATGCTCAATTGAGATCATTTGCTGATAATACAGATGTAGTAGTAGATCTTTCATATGACAATCCAAATATAATGGCTAGTGGTGGCGCTGATATCGCAGACCCTCGTTATGTAAGAGTTAGAATGCAACATAGTTTTATTGCAATGCCTAACAACAATTTTGTTCCAAGAAAAGATGATCCTAGAATTGGTTATTTCATGGAAGAAGTGAATGATCAAACAAGTATTAGTCCTACTCCATACAAAGACATGATTCATAGATGGCACTTGGTAAAAAAAGATCCAAATGCTGCCATTAGTGACCCTGTTGAACCATTAGTGTATTGGATTGAAAATACGACTCCATTAGAATATAGACAAGCTATTTTTGATGCAGGTACAAGATGGAATGAAGCATTTGAAAAAGCTGGTTTTTCGAATGCAGTAATTATGAAGATTATGCCAGATACTGCAAAATGGGATCCAGCAGATATTCATTATAATGTAATTAGATGGGTAGCTTCTTCACAACCATCCTATGGCGCTATTGGACCAAGTTTTGTAAATCCAAGAACTGGACAAATACTAGGAACTGATATTACTGTAGAATGGTATTCTGGTAGTGCTACTCCTATTAATGATGAATTATTTAATGGCGCTTCATACAATAACCAAGACTTACAAATACCTCATTTAAATACAAAAGACTATTGTACTCTTGCGAATGAATTAAAAGCGCAATACACTGCAGGTTTAACCGCATTAGAACTAAATGGTGCTGATGATAAAGAAATTAAAGAAATGCACAAGCAATTCTTAAATTACTTAATCATGCACGAAATGGGCCATACATTGGGGTTGAATCATAATATGAAGAGTAGTCAAATGTTATCTCTTGCAGAAGTGAACAACACCGCTATTACACATAAAATTGGCTTAATGGGTTCTGTGATGGACTACCCTGCAATTAATATTGCTTTAGATAAATCTAAGCAAGGTGATTATTATACCACAAAAGCTGGGCCTTACGATTTATGGGCTATTGAATATGGTTATACTCCTTTCAAACCTGAGGAAGAAGCTGCAGGATTAGCTAAAATTGTTGCAAGAAGTACAGATCCAAAATTAGCTTTTGGTAATGATGGTGATGATATGAGAGCTCCAGGTTCAGGTATTGATCCAAGAGTAAATGTGAATGATTTCACCAACGATGCTGTTGGATACGCAGAAGAGCGTTTTAAAATTGTCAACAATTTGATGGGCAAATTGGTGAGCAAATATTCAAAACCAGGAAGGTCTTATGCAGAATTAAGAGCTAGATATGGAAGCTTATTATCTCAAAGAAGAAATATGATTGCTGCTGCAAGTAGATATATTGGTGGTGTTTATGTGGATAGATCTTTTCCAGAACAAAAATCTGCAACAAAACCTTATACGCCAGTGCCATTAGCTATTCAAAAGAAAGCTATGACCACTTTAGGTAAATACGTTTTTGCACCTAACGCTTATGAAGCGGATGCGCAAGTATTCCCTTATTTGCAATTACAAAGAAGAGGCTTTAACCAAGGCAGAGGTGAAGATTTTAAAGTAACCGCTAACTTAAATGCCTTATCTACTGGCGCTTTAGAGCAAATATTACATCCAAATACTTTACAAAGAATTACCAATACTAGAT
>CAWULX010000209.1:0-2334 GCA_963923775.1 uncultured bacterium | reverse complement strand
TTCACAAAGAAATTAAATAATCATGGCAAAAGCAGCATCTAAAAACGCGAAAGTAAAGGATTTAAAAGCTTCTGCTGAAGCTAAAAACTGGACAAAAGTGATCAAAGCTATCCGTAGCCCTAAAACTGGTGCGTATACTTTCAAAGAGAACATTGTTCACAAGGATAAAGTTTCTGAATTCTTAGCAGCAAAATAATTGCTACTAATACTTTTCGAATAATATTGTAAAAGCTTTCCAAATAGGAAAGCTTTTTTTATCTGTACTATTTAATCCCTTGGGGGACTTTGTTTTTATTAACTTTGTAACATGAGCTTTTTAGGAAAATTATTTGGGAAAAAAGAGAAAGAAATTTTAGATCAGGGTTTAGAAAAAACCAAACAAGGTTTTTTTGAAAGAATATCTAAAGTGATCATTGGTAAGACTACCGTGGATGATGAAGTATTGGATCAATTAGAAGAAGCTTTAATTGGTGCTGATGTAGGAGTAGATTCTACCTTAACCATTATTGAGAAAATTCAGGAGAGAGTTAAAAAAGACAAATACATTTCTACACAAGAATTACAAAATATCTTGCATCAAGAAATGGCAAGTTTATTGGTTGATGCACCTTCAGATTTACAAGGATTTAATCCTCCATCAAATAAAAAACCATATATCATTTTAGTAGTAGGTGTAAATGGAGTTGGTAAAACAACCACCATTGGGAAATTAGCACATCATTATAAAGAAGCTGGGAATCAAGTGATTTTAGGTGCTGCAGATACTTTTAGAGCTGCTGCGGTTGATCAACTTACTATATGGAGTGAAAGAGTAGGTGTGCCTATTGTAAAACAAAGTATGGGAGCCGATCCAAGTGCAGTAGCTTTTGATACAGTGCAATCTGCTGTTTCCAAAAATGTTGATGTGGTATTAATTGATACAGCAGGAAGATTGCATAATAAAGCACATCTAATGGACGAGTTGAATAAAATTAAAAGAGTGATTCAAAAACAAGTACCTGATGCACCTCATGAAGTTTTATTGGTTTTAGATGGCTCAACTGGCCAAAATGCTCTAGAACAAGCCAAGCAATTTATGGCTGTAACTGATGTGAATGCTTTAGCAATTACCAAATTAGATGGAACTGCAAAAGGCGGTGTGGTTTTAGCCATTGCACATCAATGTAAAATACCTGTGAAATATATAGGAGTGGGAGAACAAATCAAAGACTTATTGTTATTTGATAAAGACGCCTTTGTTGATTCTTTATTCAATTTGAATAAGAACTAATTACTAATATTTATTATTGCTGATTCTATTTTAAAACATAGCGAACACTAATACCGCCATGATTTTTAAAATAGGATTGTATGATACTAAAGGCAGGTTGCCAATCCACACTTATATTGAGTGGGCTATTTTTAATTTTGTAATCAAATCCTATTATACCATCAAATCCAACTGCAATATTGGAGTTGGAACTATTAGGATTGGTCTTTTTCCATTCTTCGCTCCATACACCCATATGTCCTCCATATCCTATATACCAGCTAAGGTTTTCGGCACCTTCTATTGGGGTATAAATTTCTTTTAAAATGGAAGCACTAAAACCGTCTAAACTTGCATAACCAATTGTTTCAATGGCTCTTGCCGTTTTATACATATTTTTATAAGTAATGGCTCCAGGAGAAACTTTTACACCTATAGATTTGGAATAGGGGTTAATATAGGGGCCTGTAGCCATAGCAGTATCCAAAGTAAAATCTTGTGCTGATAGTAAAGTAAAACTTATAAAAGAGAATAAAACTAAGGCCAGTTTTTTGATATTCATAGTACTTATTTTGGGGGTGCACAAATTTAAGAATAAATGACACAAATTCACTGTTTAATAAATGCTAAAATTTGGTTAGGTTTGTAATATGTTAAGTTTCCAGACATTATCTGAGCGTTTTAATACAGGTTTCGACAAGAAGCACTTTCCTGAAAGTCCATCCACTTTATATGAACCAGGAGAATATTTTTTGCAAATAGGGGGGAAAAGAATACGCCCAGTTTTATGTTTACTAGGCAATGAATTGTTTAGTGAGATTCACGAAGATGCATATCAAGTGGCCAGAGCTATTGAACTGTTCCATAATTTTACTTTGGTACATGATGACATGATGGATGAGGCAAGTTTAAGAAGGGGTAAACAAACTGTTCATACCAAATATGATTACAATACAGCATTATTAGTGGGAGATGTAATGATCATTAGAGCGTATGAATTTTTGCAACAGATTCAACCATCTTATTTACCAAAAATTTTACAATTATTCAATAGAACTGCGAGGGAGGTTTGCGAAGGTCAACAA
>CAWULX010000208.1:0-2335 GCA_963923775.1 uncultured bacterium | reverse complement strand
ACATCAGGTAAGTTTAAACTTAAAGATTCCCAATTACCACCATCATTATAAGAAACCCAAATACCATGTTCTGTACCTGCATATAATAAACCAGCGCGAGTAATATCTTCTCTAACAGCATGTACATAATCATCCGCGCGAATACCTGAAATTATTTTAGTCCATGTTTTTCCAAAATCATTGGTCTTCCAAATATAAGGTGTACGGTCATCCATTTGATAACGCTTTGCAGCGATGTAAGCAGTACCTGCGTTAAAATGAGAAGCTTCAATAATGCTTACTCTAGTATTCTTAGGCATATCTTTTGGTGTGATATTCTCCCAATGCTTTCCGCCATCTTTTGTAATGTGTACTAAGCCATCATCCGATCCAGCCCAAATAATATTTACATCATGGTAAGAAGGTGCTAATGCAAAAACAGTTCCATAAATTTCTGGACCATTCATGTCTCTTGTAATCACACCACCACTTACACCTAATGTGGCAGTATCATTATAAGTTAAGTCCGGGCTAATCTGCTCCCAGCTTTGACCTTCATTAGTCGTTTTCCAAACATGCTGAGAACAAGTGAACAAAACATTCGGATCAACTGGAGAGAAAACAATTGGATAAGTCCATTGCCATCTTTCAGGTAAGGTTTTTGCTTCTTCACCAGAGAAAAATCTTGGATACACTTGCACATCTCTTACTTGACCTGTCATTCTATTAATTCTAGTTAATAAAGCACCTTGACTACCTGCATAAAAAATATCAGGGTTCTTTGGATCCTGTGCGATATAGCCACTCTCTCCACCACCCACTTCATAGGCAAAGCCCATACCAGGTTTAGTGGAATTGGTTCTTATAGCTCTATGTCTATAATCTTCGCTAGGCAATGCAATCGTAGTGTTGTCTTGTTGTGCTCCTGCTACTTGATAAGGAAAATCTTTTGTTACAGTAATATGATATAATTGTGCGGTTGGAAAATCTTCATCTGTCCAAGACAAACCACCATTCACAGAAACCGTACCACCTCCATCATTAGAACTTGCTAAACGCATTGGATCTGTTGGATCAATCCATAAATCATGATTGTCTCCATGAGGTACTTTTATTTCTGTTTTAAAACTCACTCCGCCATCTGTAGATTTATAAAAATTTACATTCAAGCCATACACTGTGTTTTTATCTTTTGGATCTGCAACAATTCTAGAATAATAAAAAGCGCGTTGGCGTAATTTTCTTTCGTTGTTCACCAATTTCCAAGAAGCGCCGCCGTCATCAGAACGATATAAACCTCCTTCTGGTGATTCTACAATAGCCCATACTCTGTTGCCATCCGCTGGAGATACTGCTACGCCTACCTTTCCAACGACTGCAGGCATACCAGGATTTTTAGAAATTACTTTCCAAGTAGCACCGCCATCGGTAGATTTATATAATGCAGAAGTGCCTACATCGGCCCACATTTTATAAGGCGTACGATATACTTCCCAAATACTTGCATAAATAATGTCTGGATTTTGTTGATCAATCACCAAATCTTCTGCACCTGCTTTTTCATTTACATATAAAACTTTGTTCCATGTTTTACCACCATCTGTGGTTTTGAAAACACCTCTTTCTTCATTGGGTCCAAAAGCATGACCTAAAACAGAAACATAAACAATATCAGGATTGGTTGGATGAACACGAACTCGTGCAATTGATTGTGAATTTTTTAATCCAATATTTTTCCAAGTCTTTCCTGCATCGGTGGATTTATACACACCATCACCTTGCATAATATTTCCTCTAAACTCCGTTTCACCTGTTCCTATGTAAACAATATCGGGATTAGATTCAGACACAGCTACTGCACCCACACTAGAGCTAGTCAATTGACCATCTGTTACAGGCTTCCAGTTTAAACCACCATCTGTGGTTTTCCATAAGCCTCCACCCACTGCACCAAAATAATATTCTAATTTTCTTTTACTACTCCCTGCAATTCCCAAAGAACGGCCACCTCTGTTTGGACCTATATTTCTCCAAGACATTCCTTTTAATGTGCTGTCTTTTACTTGCGCCAATACAGATTGACATACAATACTTACTACAAGAACTAATGCAAAACGAGATAATTGTTTCATAAGAAAAAATTGAAATAAAAAAGCCAACAAGCAGCATGCTCATTGGCTTAGTAAATTAATTAATATTTTGAACTAAATGTAGAAAATTACACAGAGGATTATAATTTAATCATCTTAAACTGATGCGACAGCTTTTGATCATTGGAACTTACTTTAATGATGTAGGTTCCAGGTGCCAAATAGCCAAAAGACAGTACCGAGCCAGGTAATACATTCTGTTGGGC
>CAWULX010000207.1:0-2365 GCA_963923775.1 uncultured bacterium | reverse complement strand
CGGAAGTAATCCGTAGCGAAACAGCAAAGCGTCATGGCATCAGCAATATGCCTACTCCAGAGCACATTGAAAACTTTAAGAAGTTAGCAGAAAATGTGTTTGAAAAAGTGAGAAACCATTTTCGTTGCCCTATCCACATTAGCTCAGGCTACAGATCAAAGGAGCTTAATGCTTGTACGCCAGGAGCATCAGCTACATCACAGCATAGCACAGGTGAAGCTATTGATATTGACATGGACGGCAGTTCGAATGGCGTTACCAATAAAATGGTATTTGATTATATCAAAGATAATTTAGAATTTGACCAATTAATTTGGGAGTTTGGAACTGATTCAAACCCCGATTGGTGCCATGTTTCGTACGAATCAACTGGTAAGCAAAGGAAACAAGTTTTAAGAGCAACAAGAGTAAATGGTAAGGCAACATATGCGCCATATAAATAAATTTACTAACTTAGCTAAAAATTTTAAAACTATGACACAACAAACAGAGCCAGTAACTATCCCATTTCCTACATTGAGCCCAGCTCACGCGGAAAGAATTCATGCATTAGCCACTGAAATGCCTTACAAATATGGCGTTGAATTAATCGAAATGATTAAGAACGCAGGTTTGGAGCAGTACAAAGAATCTCAAAAACAAGAATCTGTTGAAAATCCAGCATAATGCAAGTTCAAACCGAAATATCACTTTTAGACCATAGGTTATCCATGATTGAAGATCAATTAGAGGAGCTTAAAAAGGAGCTCAGCGATGTTAGTACAAAAACTAGCCAATTAGTGGATGCTTTGTCTGATAACCCTTTAACTCAAAAGAAAGGAATTGTTAGTGATATTAAGGATTTAAAGAAAAAAGTTTACGAGCACGAAGAAATCGTAAAAAAGATTAAATGGTCATGGTGGTGGATTATATCGATTGCTAGTGTAGTATCGTTCATAATTCAACTCATCCTAAAATTGCTCTCTTAGTTTTGCATTTTTAGTTTTACACGAGCCCCTTCCTTAAAAAAGAAGGGGTTTATTTTTTTAATTTAATTATTTAAGATAATTTTGGTTCATGAATTTAAGATTTATATGCGCACAACCGGCTACCAAATACTATGTATGGCAAGTGGAAGTATGCATAAATAACTTTATAGACATGGGCATACACCCAAATAACATTGATATTGTCTGCTGGAAAGTGAATGATGTTATACCGGAGGAATGGTCAAAACTAGCAAATGCATACCCAGCAAGATTTTTCTTTTACTCAGATACTAGAGAGACAAAGCATTACATATCTTCGATTAGGCCAAATATATTAAAACAGCATTTTTCTGCATATCCAGAATTAGAGCAAGATGCTATTTTTTATCATGATTGCGATATAGTTTTTACCAGGCCAATTAACTGGTTCCAGTTTTTAGAAGATGATTGCTGGTACGGATCTGATTGTAGGTGGTATGTAGGTCATGATTATATTCTAAGCAAAGGGGAAGATGTTTTAGATGAAATGTGCACTATTGTAGATATAGATACGCAAATAGTTAAGAACAATGAATTAAATACCATTGGTGCGCAATATTTGATGAAGGGAATAAATGCAGCATATTGGGAAAGGGTTGAAAAAGATTGCGAAAGATTATTCAAAGAAATAACTGATTTAAATAACGAGAAGATTGCATTAGATAGAAGAACAATGCCACCAGGAGAGGCAAGACAGCCTTACCACCCTTTACAAATATGGTGCGCAGATATGTGGGCAGTCCTTTGGAATGGCTGGAAGATGGGATATAAAACAGTTTGCCACCCAGAATTAGCTTTTGCGTGGGCTACTTCAGATAAGTCCGAATGGGATAAGTATAACATTTACCATAATGCCGGAGTAGTTAGTGCTGAGCAAGGATTGTTTTATAAAGCGCTTTATATGGAAGAATTGCCTTATGATAAAGAGTTAAAGATAAACGATGACTCTGCAAGTAAAAAGTATTGGGAAATTATTCAAAATGTATCTCAAAAATCAGTTTTAAAATGAAAAATATAGAGAACATTTTTTTCTTTTGGGAAGGGCACATATCCGATACTAGGCTTAAAATATTAAAAGATTGCGTTTATTCTACTAGAATTTTTAATCCTAATAGACCTATTTGGTTGGTAAGCAACAGTCTTACCCAAGATATGTTAGATCCAAAGTTTAATATTAAAATATATAACTGGAACATTTCTTTATTTGAGGAGTTGCCAATCCCTATATCCCATATTGAAAAGCATTATCTTAATTCCAATCCTAGAGAACTAAGCGATTTAATTAGACTTGTATTGTTATATAAGTTTGGAGGCAGTTACATTGATACTGATGACTTGGCAATTGCCCCGTTGGCTGA
>CAWULX010000206.1:0-2367 GCA_963923775.1 uncultured bacterium | reverse complement strand
CTAAATTAAAACCAACAGTAACGTATAAAAGAGGCCAAGAAAAAGCATTTGCAACTTCAGCAAAATTTATTGAAGCAGAGTATAATATTCCTATTGAAGTGCATTTACCTATGGAGATGCATGCTACTATAGCTTTTTGGGAAGCAGAAGATAAAGTTACATTATATGACAAAACACAGGGACCAAAAAGTACACAAAGTACTATAGCAAGAACTTTTGGATTACCTGAAAAAAATGTGAGAGTAATTGCTGAAAATGTGGGTGGAGGTTTTGGTAGTGGGTTAAGAAGTTGGTCCAATGTTCCTGCCGCATGTATTGCTGCTAAAAAATTAAATCGTCCAGTTAAAATAGTTTTAACAAGACCTCAAATGTTTAATCTAGCTGGTTACAGACCTCAGTCTTGGCAAAAAGTGGGCATTGGTGCTGATGCTTCTGGAAAATTTATTGGTATTACACATGAGGCAATAAGTAATACATCCAAATATGAAGACTTTAGAGAAGGCATTGTGGATGTTTCAAGATTTTTATATGCTTCAGAAAATGTAGATACCAAATACAATGTTTTGCCTTTAGATTTAAGTACACCTATTTGGATGAGAGGCCCTGGTGAAGCCACAGGATGTTTTGCCCTAGAGTCTGCTATAGATGAGCTATCATATCAATTGAATATGGATCCTATAGATTTGAGGATTAAAAATTTTACTGAAGTTAACCCAGAAAATAAAATGCCTTTTTCTGCTATCAATCTAAAAGATTGTTATGCCTATGGTAAAGAAAAAATTGGATGGAAAAACAGGCCTACAAAACCAGGAACACTTAAAGAAAACGGCATGTTGATTGGTTATGGAATGGCAGTAGGTGTATTTGGTGCAGGAAAAGGATCTGCTTCAGTTAGAGCCATATTTAATAAAGAAGGCAAGTTGGTTTTAGAATGTGCAGTTAGTGATATGGGCCCTGGCACTACTACCTCTATGACAAAAATTGCTGCATCTGCCATGCAAATGCCTTTAGATAAAATAAAATTTAAATTAGGTGATTCTGATTTTCCAGCCGGCCCATCACAAGGTGGATCTGGTACTACTTCTACTGTGGGTTCTGCAGTAGATATGGCTTGTAAAACTGTTCAACAAAATTTAAAAGAATTAGCTATTCAATTTGTTCCCATTTTTGCCAATAAGGCCATTGCTGATATGGAAGTTAAAAATGAATTTATCAATTTAATATCTGATCCTACAATAAAATTGAGTTTAATAGAATTAATGAAATTATCCAATAAAGAAGCAGTTGATATTACCATTACTTCCAATGGCAATAATCCAACTCAGATGAAATACACCAGTAATTCTTTTTCGGCTCACTTTGTAAAACTAGGAGTGGATTTAAAAACAGGTAAAGTCAAACTTCTAAAAGTTGTTACCACTGGTGATAACGGAAAAGTAATTAGTCCTAAAACAGCCAGAAGTCAAATGCTAGGTGGTGTAGTTGGCGGCATTGGAATGGCATTAACAGAACAGGTTCAAATAGATCATACAACTGGTCAAATTATGAATGCAAGCTTTGGTACTTATCAAGTTCCACTACATAGTATGATTCCACCCATTGATGTTTGGTTTGTAGATAAACCAGATTATAATGTAAATCCAATTGGAGCAAAAGGTTTAGGTGAAATTGCTTTAATTGGTTTTGCTGCTGCAGTAGCGAATGCAGTATATAATGCTACAGGTAAAAGAGTTCGTGACTTACCAATAACTCCAGAAAAAATTAATCTAAAAAAAGCATAGACATTTAAATTATTCAAACATGAAATGGAAATTATTAATCATTGGACTATTTTTTGTAACCAATTTTACAGTAGCACAAGAAACAAAAAAGCTTAATCCATTTCAGCCTGAAATTGATGCTTTTGCAAAAGCTGATAAAATAATGATGCCTGATGAAGGTCAAATTCTTTTAGCAGGCAGTTCTTCTTTTACTTATTGGAAAAATGTAAACGATTATTTTCCAGGAAATACTATTTTGAATAGAGCTTTTGGTGGTTCAACCCTTTTAGATCTAATTCACTTTTCCACTGAAACCATTATAAAATATAAGCCTAGACAAATTTTTATTTATTGTGGTGAAAATGATATCGCTTCTAGTGATACAGTTAAGCCTTCTGATGTATTTAATAGGTTTAAAACTTTATTGGCTATAATTCGAACAAAACTACCTGCTAATACGCCAATAGTTTATTTGTCTTTAAAACCAAGTATTGCGAGATGGTCTATGCATGAAAGAATGGCTGCATCCAATGAATTAATTAAAAATTTTATTAGCACTCAAAAATATATTCAGTTTTTAGATGTGTATCATGCGATGTTAGGAGAT
>CAWULX010000205.1:0-2380 GCA_963923775.1 uncultured bacterium | reverse complement strand
ATGATTCGTACTTTCTTAAGTAGAGAAAATACCTTAACCTATCAAGCAGGAGCAGGTGTAGTAGCAGCAAGTGTTCCAGAAAGTGAATTACAAGAAGTCAATAATAAATTGAATGCATTAAAGAATGCAATGATTTTGGCAGAAAACATACATTAATCCATAAGAGCATAATAAATAATGAAAATATTAGTTTTTGACAATTACGATTCCTTTACCTACAACTTGGTGCAAATGATCAAAGAGTTGACCACTGCATCTGTTGAAGTGTATAGAAACGATGAGATTGCATTAGAGAAAGTAAAATCCTATGATAAAATTTTGCTATCTCCTGGCCCGGGTATTCCTTCTGAGTCGGGTTTGTTATTACCCTTAATTAAAGAATACGCTGCCACTAAATCTATTTTTGGAGTTTGCTTAGGTCAACAAGCAATTGCAGAATCTTTTGGTGGTAGTTTGAGTAATTTAAGTAAGGTCTATCATGGCATCGCTACAGATGTTCAATTAACCAGTCCATCTACTTTGTTTGAGGGTTTGCCTAATTCATTTAAAGTGGGTAGATATCATAGCTGGGTTGTGAATGAAAAAGACCTACCTAAAGAATTAATTATTACTTCAAAAGATGAAGATGGGTTTATTATGTCATTGGAACATACAAATTATGATGTAAAAGGTGTTCAGTATCACCCTGAAAGTGTATTAACCCCTAATGGAGCAAAAATTATTGAAAATTGGTTGAACAATTAACCCTTGAAAAATTAAGTGATGAAAAAAATATTACAATATTTATTTGAACACAAGACCCTTAGTAGAGAAGAGGCGAGGAATGTCTTGATACAAATTTCTGAAGGCAAATATTCAGAACATGAGGTTACTTCTTTTGTTACGGTGTTTTTAATGCGTAGTATTACTATTCAAGAATTGATGGGCTTCAGAGATGCTTTACTTTCTTTAGCGGTTAAAGTAAACTTGGGCGTAGATGATGCGATTGATATTGTGGGCACTGGTGGTGATGGAAAAGATACTTTTAATATTTCTACTTTAGCTTGTTTTATAGTAGCTGGTACCGGACAAAAGGTAATTAAGCATGGCAACTATGGTGCTTCCAGTGTAAGTGGTGCTTCCAATGTAATGGAAAAAATGGGCTATCAATTTAAAAATGAGGAAGCAGTTTTAGCAAAGGAAGTAAAGGAAGCGGGCATTTGTTTTTTACATGCACCTTTATTTCATCCAGCATTAAAAGCAGTGGGACCCATGAGAAGAAATATAGGCGTTAGAACATTTTTCAATATGCTAGGCCCAATTGTAAATCCTGCACAACCAAAATATCAATTAATTGGGGTGTATAATTTAGAGATGGCTAGAATATATAATTATGTATTACAGAGTTTAAACAAAGATTTTACTTTAATACATAGTATGGATGGTTATGATGAAATTTCTTTAACAGCAGATACCAAAGTGGTCACTAATAAAGGAGAGTTTATCAAATCGCCGATAGAGTTAGCTAATTTAAAAGTAAGCCAAGCTGCTCTTCATGGAGGCGATACAGTGGATGCGGCGGCTGCTATATTTAAAAATATTTTAGAGGGTAAGGGAACAGAAGCGCAGAATGCAGTGGTCTTAGCTAATGCAGCAATGGCATTAATGGTAACTGGTAAGTATAATAATTACCGTGATGCTTTTGAAGCAGCTTCTACAAGTTTAATAACTGGCACTGCTAATGCATGTTTACAAAAATTAATCAGTCTTCAATGAGTAAAAATATTTTAGATACCATTATTGAACATAAGCTGGTAGAAGTGGCAGCTAGAAAAAAAGAAATGAGCATTGCTCAACTAGAAGGGATGCCTTTATTCTTTACACAAACCAGTTCTTTGAAAGCTTCTATTCAACAAGTAGGTAAAACAGGTATTATTGCAGAATTCAAAAGAAAATCTCCAAGCAAGGGAATCATTAATGCCATAGCTGAAGTTGAAGAAGTTACTAAAGCATATGAACAGTTTGGCGCTTCAGGTATTTCGGTTTTAACAGATCAAACCTTTTTTGGGGGTAATTTAGAAGATTTAAGTATTGCGGTAAGTAGAAGTATTCCAGTTTTAAGAAAAGAATTTATTGTAGATGAATTTCAAATAATTGAAGCTAAAGCTTACGGAGCTTCAGTAATATTATTAATTGCAGCTTGTTTAACCAAAGAGAAAACCAAGCAATTAGCTTTTATGGCAAAGTCTTTGGGATTAGAAGTATTATTAGAACTACATGACGCGACAGAATTAGGCCATATTTGTGAGGAGGTAGATTTAGTAGGTATTAATAATCGAAGCTTAAAATCTTTTGAAGTAAATATTGAACATAGTCTTCAATTAAAAGATCAATTGCCTAA
>CAWULX010000204.1:0-2386 GCA_963923775.1 uncultured bacterium | reverse complement strand
TCAAATGAATAAGTAGGTGCCGTCCATTTCCATTCTGGATGAATTATCCAATTACCTACTTCTGCAATTTTACCAGATAACATTAAATCCAATGGAACATAATGTGTTTCTGAACTTCCATCTTTGTAGGTTACATACACTTCAACAGGCATAGGCATCTTTCCTACTCTTTGAATGCTTAGAATAGCTCCCTTAGTACCTGCTTGAATATCGTTCAAACCATAATCCACTGTCTTAGTACTATTCATCCAATATTCTTTGAACCATTGTAATTGTATACCACTTGTTTTTTCTGCTACTCGAGTAAAGTCATTAGCATTTGGATGTTTAAATTTCCAAGTGGCATAATAATTTAATAAAGTCTTATCTCTCAAAGAATCACTAATAATATAACCAAGTACTCCTAAAAATGTTGCACCCTTACTATAAGCGGCGCTACTATATGCCATATTAGTATTGTAATGATCAGAGTGAGTACTCATAGGTTCTTCATAACCACTTTTTGCTAAACCATAATATCCTGCATAATTACCTGCTTGCACATAAGGTAATTGCGTTTTAGCTATTTCATGTGCAGCTTTAATTTGTGCTTTTGCTTTCTCACTTATGTAAGGAGAATTGGTTGCGTGATTTTCATCGTACCAAAAAGAAATAGCTTCTTCCCCAAAACTAGTGTAGCCTTCATCCATCCATGGGAATAAACTTTCATTGGTACCTAATATATGTTGATACCAACTATGCATCCACTCATGAAATACTGTTCCTAAACTTGGACCTTTTAACAAAGTAGCCATCGCATATTCCATACCACCATCACCCCCTTGAATAAAAGAATATTGAGGATAAGGATAAGCACCAAATTTCTTTTCCATATAAGGCAATGCTTTTTCTGCAGCCCATAATACATTCGCCCATGCGCTATCTGCTTGTGCATCTTTCTCTTTATAATATACATGTAGTGTTAACCCTTTTCGAACTTCTTTAGATAAATGTTTGAAGTGATCATCTGCTGCCCAAACAAAATCGTGAATATTAGATCCCTTAAAATTCCATGTCTTATTTCCGGAAGCATCTGCAACTGCATTTGGATTTTGTAAAACACCTGTTGCAGCCACCATATAGATTTTATCCAATGTTAAGCTCACATCATAATTACCCCATACGCCATAAAATTCACGCGCGATGTATGGGTTGGTATTCCAGCCTTGATAATCGTATTCTACCATTTTTGGATACCACTGACTCATAGAAAACCTTACGCCTTCTGCATTGTCTCTTCCAGAACGACGAATTTGCTTGGGAACCTGAGCTTCAAAATTGACACTCAAGCTTACAGAAGACTTTGGAAGTATTGCTTGGGTTAAAACAACTTCTAAAATAGTTTCATGATCAATAATTTGTTGCGCTTTTCCTGCAAGGGTAATTTGACTAATTCTTTGATACCCAATTTCCTCAGGCTTTAATTGTTGGATTCTATCTTTCACTCGTGCATCCCAATCCTGCACTTGCATTCCTCTTCTGTTTGTGAAAGTGGTTTTACCTAATTCCCTGCTTCTAATATCCATAGAAGAGTTGGGTTGAAAAGCATTCCAATACATATGAAAATAAATCTTGCGCAATGTATCGGGTGAATTATTTGTGTACACAATATTTTCTGTACCTTTTACAATATTGGTTTGCACATTTAATGCAGCATTAATTTTATAATCAATATGCTGTTGCCAACGATCTGCTTGTGCAGAAACATTTAATACTAAAGTAAAAATTACTAGGCCTAAAATTGATAGCTTCTTCATTTGTCTAAATTGAGAAGCTAAAATAAACATTATTTTTAGTGGTAGAATTTTTGCACTACCCATTTTTTTAATTTTTAGTAATTAAAAAACTCTGACAGCTCTAACACCTGCATTAGGGAAATTTTTATCATAGGCATCATCCCAACCTGTATTTCCAAAAACAACTCTCCATGCTGCTAAATCATCTGATTCTGTTGAACTCCAATAAAAAGTACGATTGATTGTTCCAATATATGATTTATTTCGCCTTATTCCATTAAGCTCTGAATAACTTGGTAAATACCAGTTTGTATACCCACCACCATTATATGATCTTGCTAAACCTGCTGCATAACTTGAACCAGAACCCTCACTGGCAATAATTAAATTAGTATTATTTATTCCAACTCCTAACTGTAGATACTCTATATAGCTTGTATTTACTGGATCCCACGCACCCAAAACATCAAGCCCTGCATTTGCACCAGTTACAACATTTTTAACCCCCCAAATTATATCAGTGTTTGAAGCAGTTAAATCTCCAGAAATAATTAACCCATGTTGTTGATTAGGATCATAACCAATATCGTTTGCATTTAGTATATATGCCA
>CAWULX010000203.1:0-2431 GCA_963923775.1 uncultured bacterium | reverse complement strand
CCATTTTCGTTAATCGTAATTTCAGTAGGGAAGGGGGCGCTTAAATAATCTTTTATTTGAGTTAATCCTTCTAACTCTCTAACTGGCACATCGTTTCTTTCATAAATACCTTTAGGATTAAAAACATTATTCAAAGCATCTACAATAGCTGGCTTCCACAAATCCATACCTAATGCTAAAGTTTGAATCACAAAGTAGTCGTTAAATTTATCAATGATTAAAGCGGGTAATCCATCTGCTTCCCCAAAAATCAATCTACAGTTTTCAGTATAACCCATTTTTTGGCGATAAGACCATGCTTCTTTTATTTTTAATAAAAAGAAATCTGCATTGATATCTTCTTTCTTTCTGGTCAAAAGTCTTACAATAATCTGAGAAGCTGGATTGATATACCCTCTGCCAGCAAATTGCTCATCACCGTAGTAAACTTCCACAATATCACCTGCTGTAACTGGCCCCACAATTTTCTCCACCTCATTATTAAAGATCCAAGGGTGTCCCAAGGCAATTCTTTGCGAAATTTTACGCTTTAAATACACTTTAGTCATGGCGCAAAGATAGGCACCAAATAGGTGACAACTTGTTCATTTTAAGCTAGTTTTCTGCCAATTTTACCCTAATTATTGCTTTGGCCAAATTTTTGGAAGATATTTGCAATAATATAAACCTATGGAAGAGACAATATTGAATCAAGAGGCCAACGAAACCACTGCTCCAAATGGGGAAAATATCCCAGAAAATGAGACAGAAACCCCTCAAAACCCCTTGAGTGAAATAGAGCAGGCTCAAGCTGAGATAGCTGAGCAAAAAGACAAATACTTACGCTTAATGGCCGAATTTGAGAACTTTAAAAGAAGAACGGCAAAAGAGCGTATTGATTTAATCCAAACTGCAGGTAAGGATGTAATTGTGTCTTTGTTGGAAGTATTAGACGATTGTGATAGAGCAGAAAAGCAATTGGCTAGTAATGATGATATTTCTGTACAAAAAGAAGGAATACAATTGGTGTTTAATAAAGTAAGAACCATCATGCAGTCAAAGGGATTGAAAGCAATGGAAAGTATTAATACTCCATTTGATGTAGAATTACATGAGGCCATTACAGAAGTGCCAGTACCAGATGATATGAAAGGTAAAGTAGTGGATGAAGTAACTAAGGGTTATTTATTAAATGATAAAATTATTCGTTTCGCTAAAGTGGTCGTAGGCAAATAAAAAAAGTATTATGTCAAAAAGAGATTTTTACGAGGTTCTAGGGGTGACTAAATCTGCTTCTGCGGATGAAATTAAAAAAGCATACCGTAAAGTAGCAATGCAATATCATCCAGATAGAAATCCTGGAGATAAAACGGCAGAAGAAAAATTTAAAGAAGCTGCAGAAGCCTATGAGATTTTAAGTGATGCAGATAAGAAAGCCAAATATGATCGCTTTGGTCATCAGGCATTTGGCCCTGGGTCAGGTGGTGGTGGATTCCATGGCGGTGGTATGGATATGAATGATATCTTTAGTCAGTTTGGTGATATTTTTGGAGATGATGCATTTGGAAGTTTTTTCGGAGGTGGTGGAAGATCAAGAGGAGGAGGTGCTAGAGCAAGAGGTCAGAGAGGTAGTAATTTGCGTATTAAATTAAAATTAAACTTTGAGGAAATTGCCAATGGTGTAAACAAGCAAGTGAAAGTTAAGAAGCATGTTATTTGTAACACTTGTGGAGGTAATGGTGCAAAAGATAAAGATAGTATGCAAACCTGCGGAACTTGTAAGGGTTCTGGACAGGTGAAAAAAGTTACTAATACTTTTTTAGGACAGATGCAAACAGTGAATACTTGCCCTACTTGTAATGGAGAAGGAAGTACAGTGACTGCTAAGTGTGGATCTTGTAAAGGAGAGGGAAGAGTATATGGTGAAGAAACCATTTCAATTGATATTCCAGCAGGAGTTAGTGATGGTATGCAATTAAGCATGTCAGGTAAAGGGAATGCTGGTGAGCGTGGAGGTATGTCTGGAGATTTAATCATTATGATTGAAGAGGAGCCACATGAATTCTTACATAGAGATGGTGTGAATGTGGCATATGATTTATATATCACTATTCCGGATGCTATTTTTGGTACCAATGTAGAAGTGCCAACAATAGATGGTAGAGCAAAGATTAAAATACCAGCAGGTACTCAAAGCGGAAAGATGTTTAGATTAAAAGGCAAAGGTTTTCCAGAAGTGCAAGGATATGGTAGAGGAGATCAATTAATACATGTAAATATTTGGACACCTCAACATGTTTCAGATGAAGAAAAAGCTGCATTGGAAAAAATGCAAGCCAGTGAAAACTTCCAACCTAAACCAACCAAAGGAGAGAAGAGTTTTTATGAAAAAGTAAAAGACGCTTTTAAATAAAGAAAAAGGGCAATAAAATTTGCCCTTTTTCTTTATTTA
>CAWULX010000202.1:0-2482 GCA_963923775.1 uncultured bacterium | reverse complement strand
TCAAAGCATTTAAAAATTTATTTTTTACCGCTTAATGAATGATGATTTCATTTTTATTTTTTTTGATTTCGTTTTTTTGAATCCTCTGAAATCCTTTATTCATAATAGTTTCAAAAGAATACAATTTTTATAATTAATTGAATAGATAATAAATCAATAGTGTAAGTAAGTGTGATAAATTGTAAAAAATTATAGAGAAAAACCCGAAAAAAAATTTTTTACAAAAAAGGCTCGTTACCTTTGATTTAGGCCAAAAAACACGAATATGAAGCTTTCTGCACCCGTTTCAGTAAAATGGATATCTGAATTAATCAACTCCGAAATCATAGGTAATCAAGAATTATTTATCACTGGAGTAAATGAAATTCATCAAGTGGAGAAAGGTGATATTGTCTTTGTTGATCATCCAAAATATTATGATAAATGTTTAAACAGTGATGCAAGTTGTATAATTATCAATAATAAAGAGGTGACTATTCCAGAAGGGAAAGCCATATTATTTTGTGAAGATCCTTTTGAAGCTTATGTAAAAATTGTTTCGAATTTTAAACCATTCCAATTAAGTAATTCTGCAATAAGCCCCGATCTAAAAATGGGTAAAGACAGTATTATTATGCCCAATGTTTTTATTGGTAATAATGTAACTATTGGAGACAATTGTATTATTTATCCGGGGGTATCTATTATGGCAGACACCATAATTGGTAATAATGTAATTATCCAGTCTAATACGGTGATTGGAAGCGACGCATTTTATTATAATACCAAGAAAAATCGTGCTAATTGGTATACCAAAATGCCTAGTTGCGGCCATGTGGTACTAGAAGATGGGGTTGAAATTGGGGCAGCTTGTACCATTGATAGGGGTGTAAGTGGTGCAACAATTATTGGCAGAGGAACCAAAATTGATAATATGGTGCATATTGGTCACGATACGCAAACTGGTGCTAATTGTTTATTTGCTGCAGGGGTTGCCATTGCTGGTGGAGTGAAGATCAAGTCTGGAGTTACCCTTTGGGGCCAAGTAGGTGTAAATAAAACTATCACCATCGAAGAGCATGTAACTGTAATGGGTCAATCTGGTGTTGTCGCTTCTTTATCAGCCGGCAAAACTTATATGGGATATCCTGCAGAAGAAGCAAGTATTAAAAGAAGAGAATTTGTTTGGATTAAACGCATCCCTGAACTATGGAAAAAAATAATGGAAGAGAAATAACTTACTATAATTGATGTAAGACTTTTAATTCATTACAGGTTCTCTCTATGGTTGCTTCAATGGTTCTATATTTAAAAGAAGGAAAAGCTTCTAAGAATTTCTGATTATTAAAATGCACCACTGCTTGTGCTGTAGCTGCTGTTTCTTTAGTTAATAAGGGTGTTTTACCTGTAAACATTGCTTTGACAGCTTCTAGTCTCCACACTATGGCAGCTAATGAAGGTGTTACTTTTCTATAGGGTGGTCTTTTTTGAAAACCTTTAGCAATGAGTGTAAATATTTCTCTATAGGTTCTGTTATCTCCACTAATCACATAACGTTGTCCACTAATATCAGAGTCCATTAATAATTGCATGGAGTCTATTACATCTAATACATCCACAAATCCACTCACACCTTCTGTATACCAAGGAAATTCATTGTAAGCAGATTTAAAAATTTCTGAAGAACCCTTGTTCCAATCTCCTGCACCTAAAATAATCACTGGATTCACAATGGCCATATTTAATCCCTCTGCCATGCCTCTCCACACTTCCATTTCAGCCAAGTATTTTGATTTACCATAAACACTATTACTGGTTTCGGGTGTCCAATACATAGACTCATCCACTGGTTTATCTTTTCTAATTCTTCCCAATGCTGCAACAGAACTTACAAATACCAATTTCTGAATACCTTGCTCTAAACACTGATTCACCACATTAGCAGTACCTTCTACATTAGCGTGTAACATAGTGTTCGCTTGTCCTGGCGCAAAAGATACGATAGCCGCACAATGATATACCTGTGTAGCATCTTTCATGGCTTCTTGTAAACTAATAATATCTAAAATATCTCCTTGTCTCCAAATCACTTTATCGGCACCTGGAAATTGAGGTATCTCTTTTCTGTATAAAGCAATAACAGACTTACCTTTTTCTAATAAGGATTGAATTAAATGTGCTCCTACCAAACCACTAGCGCCTGTTACAAATATCATGATGAATTATTCTTTTATTAATCGAGCAATGTCCACTTTTAATTGCTCTACTTCGATGGGTTTTAAGCCATCATAGATCTTTCCTCTGATTTTACCGTTTCTATCTACTAAAGCAAAAAACTGTGTATGTATAAATTGGTCTTCTATTTTTTCTACATTGTTTTTAGGATCGTCTAATAAATAAGACCCTCTTGCCATTTGATATAAACTATCTTTTCTTCCTGTTAAAAATATCCATTTTGCTGTATTCACTTTTAAAGAATCGGCATAATGTTTTAACACGGGAA
>CAWULX010000201.1:0-2485 GCA_963923775.1 uncultured bacterium | reverse complement strand
CTTCCGCCTATATTTCTAGTAGTATAATCAAAGCCCCAACCTGAAACGGTTTTTCTTTTTTGATCATAGTTTTGAGAAATACTAAATGCATTCCCCAAATCATTTACATTTTCAGTAGTTAATTTTAAATCAAAGGCATTTGCTTCTTTTAATATAAAGTTTCCACCAATTGGAAAGATATCTTTGGTCACTACAAAGACATCTACTTGATTGGTATCTTCTTTGTTGGGGTAGGCAAGAATTCTAGCATCTTGTATATAGGTCAAATCTCGCAGCCATTTTTCATTATAAGCTACTAGTAATGGGTTTAATGGTTCATTTGTATTAATAAAGAGATTTTTTATGATACTGGTCTTGTTGGTTTTGTCGTGAAGTTGATTGGCAAAATCAATGAATGCATTTTTACTTTGGATGGTGGGCCTATTTATATCGGCTCCAAAATGTCTTTGTTCAATATTAATGGAATGAATCATTTTCCCTTCTAAACTTCCAATAGATTGAATATATCTATTGATGACCATATTGGTAGAATCAATCAACGGGTTAGGTGTGCCTTTTAATAAGTTGATTATCTTTTGAACCCTGCTACTATCGCCAATTTCAGTAATGTCTTTTTTATAACGTAGGTTTTGAGCATTCGATACAATCGTAGTACCAAAAAGTATTATGAAAAGTATCGAACGCTTCATTATGTATTATAAAACCTTTTTTGCTCTATTTCTTAAAGATTCAATAGGTATGTTTAATAATTTTCCAATAGGTTTACCATCTCTATAACTTTGAATTCTAACTAAAGTAACATCAGTTGGGAGTATAATAGGTTTAGTATATTCATCACTATAATTATCTGGCATTTGATCATCAATTGTATAGTAGAATCTTAAATTGTCTACTTCACCTTCCATTTTCAAAATCAATTCACCTTTTGTATTAAGTTCAGTAGTCACAATGGCATCATACATACTTTTTGCATATTTCACATTGGCTACATCAAATACTTCAAATTGCTTTTCTACTTTTTTGGTAAAATGATTCCAATCTTTTTTCTCATTTGGGGACCAGCATGATTCGGCAACTGCTAAGCTTCTAGGCCATGTCATGTATTGTACATTGCGTATATTTTGTAATTGTTCTGTCCACTGATTGGCTTGATTGCCTAAAACCAATGTTGGGTCAATACCTGCAGGTAAGGGGTCAAAACTATAAGTTGTTTTCATTCTTAAACCTCTATAAACTTTTCCTTCTGCAGTTATTTCACCTTGGTAGAAGTCTATATAATTGTAATCATTGGGAGACATAACTACTTTATGTCCTTGTTTTGCAGCTTCAATTCCGCCTTTTATGCCTTGCCAACTCATTACTGCAGCATCTCCACTTAAACCACCTTGTAAAATCTCATTCCAACCCATCATCTTTTTACCTTTTGAGTTGACAATTTTTTGCAAGCGCTTTACAAAATAACTTTGCACTTCCATTTGATCTTTTAATCCTTCTTTTTTCATTAAAGCTTGTACATTAGCCGATTTTTCCCAATTGTTTTTTGCATTTTCATCTCCACCCATATGAATATATTCAAAAGGGAATAGAGGAGCAATCTCTGTCATCACCTTATCTAAAACTTTGTAAACTTCTTCATTAGAAGGATCTAAAGAGTTATCGATTCTTGCTGTGGCGTGTCCATTTAAACCTTCCCAATCCATGAATTCATCACCAGCATTCACTTGATAAGGATAATTTGGGGTAGTACTTAAATTGGGGTAGGCAGCCAACATTGCCATGCTGTGACCAGGTACATCTACTTCTGGAATCACTTCTACAAACCTCTCTTTAGCATATGCCACCACTTCTTTAATATCTTCCTGAGTATAGAATCCGCCATAAGTTTTTGGTTCATTGATATCAGGAGTAGTAATATTCATCCACTTTCCTTTTTTCTCTACCCTCCATGCTCCAACACTCGTCAATCTTGGTAAAGATTTGATTTCAATTCTCCAACCTTGATCATCTGTTAAATGCCAATGAAATCGATTGTATTTGTATCTAACCATATCATCAATAAAGGTCTTTACATCTTCTTTGCTAAAAAAGTGTCTACTCACATCTAACATCATTCCTCTCCAGCCAAATCTTGGTTTATCTATGATAGAACAATGAGGCACTTGCCAGTTAATATTTTTAGCAGCACTCTTTCCATATATAGCAGCTGGCATAATTTGTTGTAAGCTTTGCCATGCATAAAACAATCCGGCTTCAGTATTTGCTTTAATTTGTATGCCTTGTGTATTTACATTTAATAAATATCCTTCGTTACCGATTACATCATCTTTAATTAAACTAAATTCAATAGTTGGCTCTGTCTTGCTAAAATTTACATTTTTACCAGTCACTAATTTTAGTTGATTGCTAATTGGGTCAGTCAATGTTTTTAATGTTGAAGGAGCGTTTATTGTAATGGTCTTTGGTAGGGTATACATATCCTCTGTCT
>CAWULX010000200.1:0-2524 GCA_963923775.1 uncultured bacterium | reverse complement strand
ACACAAGGAGTATCGTCGGCAGCGTCAGATGTGTATAAGAGACAGGCAATGATCAACTTACTGTAAAAGAAGGTGATAAGGTTAAAGTTCAGGTATATAGAGAATCTGAATTAGGATATGTAGTAATAGTGAATGGAGTTCATCAAGGATTAGTTTATAAAAATGAAGTATTTACTCATTTACATATTGGACAATATATTGAGGAGGCTTTTGTAAAAAAAATTAGAGAAGGCAATAAGTTAGATATTGGAATTGGTAAACAAGGTGTAGAAAAATTGACTGGTGATCAATCTACTATAATAAAATTATTAAAGATGCATAAAGGCTTTTTGCCTTATCATGATAAATCTAGCCCTGATGATATTTATGCTTTTTTTGGAATGAGTAAGAAAGCATTTAAAATGAGTGTGGGTATTTTATATAAGGCTAAATTAATCATATTAGAAGAAGAAGGAATTAGATTGGCCGAAGAACCTACTGTTGCTGAAACAAATATTCATTAATTGTTTTAATAAATTATTTTATGCCAAAAGAAGTATACATAGTAGCGGCTGTAAGAACACCCATTGGATCTTTTGGAGGAGCATTAAAATCATTTAGTGCAACTCAATTAGGGGGTATTGTAATCAAATCTGTTGTGGAAAAGGTAAAGCTGAATCCAAATTTGGTTGATGAAGTAATTTTTGGATCAGTGCTACAAGCGGGATTAGGGCAGGCACCTGCCAGACAAGCTGCCATTTTAGGAGGTTTGCCTCATAAAGTGATTTGTACAACTGTTAATAAAGTATGTGCTAGTGGTATGAAAAGTATTACACAGGCCGCTCAATCTATTTTATTAGGAGATGCTGATATTATAATTGCTGGCGGAATGGAAAGTATGAGCAATGTACCATTTTACAATACTCAACAAAGATGGGGTAATAAATATGGAGATATAATATTACAAGACGGGTTATCTAAAGATGGTTTAGTAGATGTATATGACAAAGTAGCGATGGGTAATTTTGCAGACCTTTGTGCTAAAGAACATGCTATTTCAAGAGAGGATCAAGATGCTTTTGCCATTGCTAGTTATCAAAAAGCTCAAAATGCTATAGAAAAAGGTTTTTTTAACCAAGAGATAGTTCCAATTGAAGTTCCTCAGAAAAAAGGCAATCCGATTGTTGTTGATAAAGATGAAGAACCATTCAATGTAAAATTTGATAAGATTAATACACTTCAACCAGCATTTACTAAAGAAGGTACAGTGACCGCTGCCAATGCCAGTACTATGAACGATGGTGCTGCGGCTGTATTGTTAATGAGTGGAGAGAAACTAAAAGAATTAGGTTTAACGCCACTTGCAAAGATTCTTAGTTATGCAGATGCAGAGCATGATCCAAAATGGTTTACTACAGCTCCTTCATTGGCATTGCCAAAGGCTTTGGCTAAATCAAGTTTAAGTATTGATAATATTGATTTCTTTGAATTTAATGAGGCATTTTCTGTTGTTGGATTAGTAAATACCCAATTATTGAAAATAGATTCTACAAAAGTGAATATACATGGCGGGGCTGTCTCTATGGGACATCCCTTAGGTTGTAGTGGTGCTAGAATAGTAGTTACTCTATCACATATATTGCAAAACACAAAGAAACAATATGGAGCAGCTGCTATTTGCAATGGGGGTGGTGGCGCATCTGCATTAATTATCGAAAAAGTGTAAAAATTATTGAGCTGCTTGTTCAATTAACTCATCCATCATTATGCCGTAATGGCTTTCATCGTATACGCATTCACCATTTTTAATTAGTAATAATTGCGGAGATTCATGATGAACTTTAAAAACCTCAGCTATAAAATTTGAAAGTTGTCTATAATTCAATAAGTCTAGGTAATAAAAATCAATTGTATCTGGAGCATTTTCTCTTTCGAATCTAGACAAAGCCATTTTAGAAATACTACAAGTGGTACTATGTTTAAAAATTACTTGAGGCGTATTAGCAGATTTTGATTTAATCGTTTCAAGTTGTTCCTCAGTAGTTAATGGTATCCAATTCATGGCGACATAATTATGGGCTAAAATTAATCAAATTATTTTAACTATTTTGATAGAAATGAATGCTTAGCGTTTTTATTTGATTAACTTCACTCAATAATTAAATCTATGCAGTTACAATTAACTAATCCTATTTGTTTTCTTGATTTAGAGACTACTGGCATTAATGTTAGTATGGATAAAATAGTAGAAATCGCTATCATTAAAATTATGCCTGATGGCACTAAACAAGTAAAAAGAAAATTAGTCAATCCTGAAATGCCCATTCCTTCTGCTGCAACTGATGTTCATGGTATATCTGACGAGATGATTAAAGATGCACCCACATTTAAACAAATTGCCAACGAAATAAAACAATTTATTGAAGGTGCTGATTTAGCAGGGTATAATAGTAATCGATTTGATATACCTATGTTAAATGAAGAATTTTTGAGAGCTGGAATAAATATTGATATGTTATCAAGAAAATTATTAGATGTTCAAAAA
>CAWULX010000199.1:0-2602 GCA_963923775.1 uncultured bacterium | reverse complement strand
AGTATCGTCGGCAGCGTCAGATGTGTATAAGAGACAGCATATGTAGATGTTGTAATTGGAGAGTTTGGAACCACAATAGCAATCAATGAATTAATATCCATTTTGTCTCCACCAGCTGAAAATATAAACGCATCACCATATGGAACTTTTCTTTTTCTCCAAAAAAGGTCTCCATTAGTTAAAGATACAATTGCTGGAGTTGTAGATGGATTAGCAGAAGATTGAGTTTGATCTAAACCCAAATGATATGCAGTTCCAGTTCCCGCATTTCCAATACCAAAACATTTACCAACTTCATAAAAAAATCTTTGAGTTGAAGATGAATTAGTAGTGTAATTATATAAGAAGATTTCATAATGCAAATAATCTCCTGCCCCAGTAAATAATATATCTGTTCCAGCATTTGTTGGGTATGCTATTTTAATAAAATTACCCGTTTTAACAGTGCCATCTCCAAGAGTAATTACAGCCTCTGTACCCAATATTTCATAATCATAAAAATTAGTAAACAAAATTTGAGTATTTGAAGAATTGTATCTTGCTAAAAAAGTAATTCTATCCCCTTGCGTAAAATTATATGAAACAACTCCTTGAGTTGATGTAATTTGTTCGTTATAAGTATCAATATTACTTATATCAATATAGGCAAATCTCTGTACTGTAGTATCAGTAGATGTACTTGAATATGCGGCTTGTGAAATCCAAAATAACCTCTTATTATAAGTAGTATTATTTGATCTTAAAACCTGATAATATGCAGCCTCTAAAGGAGGTCTATTTTTTATTTGTAATTTAGTAATAGGATACTTATATACGGTAGGAGCACCTGGATCTAATTGAGTAGTAAATGAAGCATGAATATCTGTCTGAGCTCCAATCGTTCTTCCTAACGAATCAAAATATTGTACCGCATATTGATAACCAGAAGAAAATGCATTTGCAAATACTGTGTTATCTGGAGCACCAGCAGGAAATAATATCTTTACCCCACTTGATAATAACTTAAATGTAGATGAATTAGATAATGTTAAAACATTATTTATCAAAGATACTTGAGTCCATCCACCTCCTCCTGTTGTAAAAGCAGATGATATAGCTGCTAATAAAGTGGCTACACTTGTGCTATTATTATTGTTTGTATATGAAATACCAATACTTGTTCCGTCAGAATTAATTACATTAATTACATAAATGCCAGCAGCATTGTTTAATGTTGATACTGTTCCAGATGTATTTGTTCCAGTTCCATAAAGATAAATTTTTAAAACTGTACCATTTGCACCACTATCCAACCCATTTGATGCAGCAAAAAATAATAAACCGCATTTATCAAAATAATAAGAATCTGAAGCATCTTGACTTTGTCCAACTAAATCCATGGTTGTTTTATCATACCCTTCCGTAATACCAGAATATAATAAAACATTACCATTAGCTAATTCAGCTGCATTTGCTTTTTGAGGCACATAATCCTGCAATTGATCAGCTTCTAAAACATCTATTTGAGAATAAATTCCATCATTATAGAATTTATATGTATAAACATCATTGTCATTTAAAGTTAATGCCGCTTTGCTAAATGAACCTATTAAATACCAATCGCTGGTAGTTCCATTCGTTGTTTCTCTAAAAGATATTTCTATAGCCTTAATATCTGCACCACCAGTGCTCATAGAAACAGAAATTCTAGCGTTATTTGTTAAAGTATCGCTAGTTAATAATAATGTATCTTGTTGTGGTAATGGCACAATACTTTTTGAACTCCATACCGATTTTTCATTATTATCATAAACATATCTGTAAGAAAACTGAAATAAAGCATTTCTTACATTGTTTACATTTACTGTAGTGTCATTTTCGTAAACAGCTTTAGGAGGCATTACAGGAGGAGCTTTAGCAACCAAAAGATACTCATACTTCCAAGAAGTTCCATAACTAGCTGATACATTTATATTCTTAGGAGGATTTAATCCATCGTTAAAAAATAACAAATCACCCTCATCATCTCTATAAAATATATTTACAGATAAAACTTTATAAGATGGGTTGAAATTTAAAATATCAATTCCATCACTATCTGTTTTACTTTGAAAAACCTTAACTATTGTATTTGTGTCTCCACTATAATAAAGAATTGTATTATAACCATTGCTATTCCAAATAAAGTAATATGCTCTATTTCTAATTTTGTCTGCAAAAAAACCAATAGATTTATTAGTTCCAGATGGCAATGCATAAGCAACTTGAGAATTGCCTAATATATTTGACACAATTCTATCCTGACCTTGACCTTGTGCGTCTTTGGTTATATTTAAAGCATCTATATAATCACCATTAGATATTCTGTAGTCAGCAACATCTAAGTTTAATTTACCATTAAAAGCGTTGTTTATAATTGGCATATCTATCCTTTAACTGTTAGTCTTTGATTCATTAAATTCCACTCGTAAGCTTCATCCAAATATAATGGTTTAAATTGAGCATTAGCTATTCTTCTCTGATTATAAAATTCAGTTTTTCTATCTCTTTTATCACCAAGATTTCCTTTTCTAGTTGAAGGCATATTAACAATATCTCTCCAAGCTAACCAAGCAATCATTGC
>CAWULX010000198.1:0-2613 GCA_963923775.1 uncultured bacterium | reverse complement strand
TAGCTAATTTTTCTCCAAAATTATTCAGTAAGAAAAAGACAACAAAAAAGCCTACAGCCAATACCATGGGAGTACCTAATCCACCTTTTCTAATAATGGATCCCAAGGGTGCGCCAATTAAAAAAAGTACAATACATGCAAAAGATAGTGTGAATTTACGATGCCATTCTATAGCATGGTAAGCGGTGGATTGTAATTTCTCTTTATATATTATTGATAATGATTCTAAACTACTTATAATAGAAGTAAACTGATAACCTACGTTTTCAATATTACTAGATTTATCCTCTGCTGGAATTATTTCACTCAATGATTTAATTGGCTTTGCTTTAATTCGATCAAATAGTTTAGCACTATCCTTGTAAGCCATAAACCTCATATAAGAACCCAATTCTGCTTTGGTTTTTTTTAAATAATACACATCATTGTTTTGAACAGAATCTAATGCGTGTTGCAATTGGCGTATACTCAACATTTTTGGATCATAAATTTGATCATTGTTTTTGCCTAACTGAAAAGATTTTAAATCAAAAACTTTTTTATATTCTTTAAAATACAATCTGGTGAATTCAGTGGGTGTATTACCTCTTTGACCTCTTTCTTGATATCTCCACCCATTGAACATGGTAAATTCTAAAAATTTTTTATCAGGTGATACACGCATAATTCCTGATTCTGCCATAGTCATATTGTCTTGTAATCCATATCTTTTTTCAAAGATGACAATATTATGCATTACGCTATCATTGGATTCTTTCTTCCCCAATTTAATCACGTAGCCATCTATCTTATCGTAAAACACCCCTTCTTTTAAATCCATAGCAGGCTTGGCTACTATGATATCGTACTTGAGTTTGGTGAGTTTCATTTGCGCGATAGGAATAATATTATTCGCAAATAAAAATGCAATGCAAGAAAGAAAAATAGTGAATAAAAAAACAGGGCGCATAAAACGAATCAGTGGAATCCCTGCTGCTTTAATAGCCACTAATTCAAAGCTCTCTCCTAAATTACCAAAAGTCATAATGGAAGAGAATAATAAGGAAAGAGGAAGAGATAAAGTAATAGTGTTTATAGCCACCAAGCCAACTAATTGCATGATGGTTAAAAAATCCAAACCTTTACCTACTAAGTCATCAATGTATAACCAAAAAAATTGCATGGTCAATACAAAAGTGGTGATGGTCAATGCCGCCAAGAAAGGACCAATAAAGGCCTTCAGAATTAGTATGTCTAATTTTTTGAACAATGTTGTAGTACTAGCTACCTATGCGATGAAATAGATCTTTGACTTGGTATTCCCAAAGTTGACTTTGGTCTTTTATATCATTTTTCTCAGCAAAATCTTTAATCACTAAAATTGTTTGATTAGAGATTTCTGTTTTTTCAATACTAAATTCAAAATATTCATTCTTTTCTCCGTGCAACCATCTGAATCGAATAAATTTATCTTCTTCTTGATCTAAAATTTCTGCTTTGTCTGGCACTCCTCCATTCCATGAAAAACTATAAACATTCTCCCATTCATCCACTTTATCTGCAAACCATTCTTGTAATCCAGATGCGGTTGATAGAAATTCAAAAAGTATGGATGGAGAACATCTAACCGGAAATTCAAGTGTAAATAATTGTTTCTTACTCATAAAATCTTTGACCTCTTTATATAGGCTTCGTTAGATGCAATAATATTAAATAAATGATTGGTTACAAGTTATTTTTTGACCTAAATAGTTAATAAATAGCCAATTAGGATATTTTCTAATGCTAAATCTTATCTAATATACTGAAAATCAATAAAATAGACCTTATCTGCTTTACCAAGATTTACGTATATTTGCCACCCTTAATTAATTCGTATGTTTAATAACCTGAGTGAAAAATTAGAATCTGCCTTTAAGCACCTTAAAGGTCAGGCAAGAATTAATGAATTGAATGTTGCGAATACCATTAAAGAAATTCGCAAAGCTTTATTGGATGCCGATGTAAACTTCAAAATTGCTAAAGAATTTACCGATAGTATTAAAGAAAAAGCCATTGGTGAAAAAGTAATCAACGCCATTAGCCCAGGTCAATTGATGGTGAAAATAGTGCAAGATGAATTGACTGCATTAATGGGTTCTGAAGCAGCTTTGTTAGATACTTCTAAAAATCCTACCATCATTTTAGTGGCTGGTTTACAAGGTTCTGGTAAGACTACTTTTTCTGGAAAATTAGCTACTTATTTAAAGGCGCAAAAAAAATCTCCTTTATTGGTTGCTGCTGACATTTATCGTCCTGCAGCGATGGATCAATTAACTGTACTAGCTGAACAAATTGGCGTAGATATTTTTGTAGAAAGAGAAAACAAAGATGCAGTGTCTATTGCACAAAACGCCATTGCACATGCAAAACAAAATAATAAAAATGTAATCATCATAGATACGGCAGGTCGTTTAGCAGTAGATGAAATGATGATGAATGAAGTGGCGAATATTAAAAACGCCATTCAACCACAAGAGATTTTATTTGTGGTGGATGCTATGACAGGACAGGATGCAGTCAATACTGCCAAGGCTTTTAACGATCGCTTAGATTTCACTGGTGTTGTATTAACTAAGTTAGATGGAGATACAA
>CAWULX010000197.1:0-2638 GCA_963923775.1 uncultured bacterium | reverse complement strand
GCCTAATATAGAGAACAATTTTTTCATGACCATTTTTTATGAATTTACTTATTTTTTCTTAACCACATATTTTTGAGTTCTTGCGTCTTTAATGACACCTTTCCAATTTAATCCATATCCAAAATCATAGATATTGCCTTGAGTATCTTTATAGGGTACCATATCGTGAGGTACATCTTCTAATTGCTTTTCTACAATGCTCATATCTTTTGGCATTTGTAAAGGAAGCAAACCTGAAGGCTCTACTTTACCAGAAATAATATCTAATTGCGCGTCTAATTGAACACCAAATTCTCCCACAATGGCATCTACTTCTTTTTCAAATTCACCAAATACCATTGGATTAGTGATAGACACTGAAACAATTACAGGTTTACCATTCATTGCTTTCTTGGTATCTAAAATTGTATTTAAATCAGGATAAGAATTTGACTTTGAAGTTTTACCCTTATAAGATCTATTAGTAATGGTAGGATCAATCACAGGGTCGCCAGCAGCAATACTATGCTCTCTAGCTTCATTTGCAGTATAGTCTTTCAATTGCAAGCTTATGGGCATATAACCATTACCACCGGCTTCTCTATCTGCTCTGCTATAGCCATTACTTAATGGACTCTTTATAAACACTATTGCAAAATCAGCTTTTGAAGGATCATCAGTAACATTGTAATACTTCTTGATTAATTCTAGATTAACTGGATATTCTGTTTTTTCAGGAGAAGGCATACCAAAAAAGTTAATGCCTGCTGGTGTTGTTCTTTTTGGAACATAGACAGTCTTGCCTTTTGCAATTGGTAAAGTTTTGTGTTGATTTTTAATTAATACAATAGATTTTAATTGAGCCTCATAACCCGCTTTCATGTATTCTGGCTTTCCAACAATTTGCATAGATTCATTTGGATCTAAATAAGGATTTTCAAATAATCCCACTCTAAAAATATTTAATAATAATCTTACGGCAGAAAGTTCGAAACGCTTACGCATAAAGCTTTCGCCGTGCTCTTTTATACCCATTTGATAAGCTGCTAAAACTGGCTTGATATCATTGTTCCCACCAAATTGATCAGCACCTGCCATTAATACCTTATAATGTCTTTCCGCAATGGTTAATTTTTCTGCTCCCCAAGATTTACCAACAAACATATCTGGCTTTGGCCCTTCATCTCCAGTAACCAACCAATCTGTACAAACTACTCCATCATATCCATATTTATTTCTCAATAAGTCTGTGATTAAGTATTTGCTATACCCATTACCAACATTTTCATGATTCTTGATATCTTGATTGTAAGAGATGGTATAATAAGGCATAACAGCAGCAGCTTTTTTAGTACCACCATTTAATTTAAAAGCACCTTCTGTAAATGTCTTTAAATGTGTTTGAAAATTATTTCCAGGATACACCGCAAATTTACCGTATGCAAAATGCGCGTCACGACCACCTTCTTCCGGACCACCGCCTGGCCAATGTTTCACCATAGCGTTGATGCTTTTATTACCCCAACCATTATAAGCACTAATAGCTTGAGGAGAGGTTTGAAAACCATCTACATAAGCGCGAGCCATATCTGTTGCTAATGCCGGATCTTCTCCAAAAGTGCCAATAAATCTATTCCATCTTGGCTCAGTCGCTAGATCTATTTGTGGTGACAATGCAGTAGTGATACCTAATGCTCTATATTCTTTGGAAGCTATTGATCCAAACTGTAAAGTAATTTTTGGGTCAAAGGTTGCTGACAAACCTAATTCTTCTGGCCATTGTGAAATAGAACCTCCTGAACCTGCATTGTATTCTGCATCTTTATTGGCACCGTGTCTTGGATCTGAACTATTATTAGCAGGAATTCCCACTCCAATACCTTCAACTAATCTTTGAATATTATTATTCCATGTTGCAGCTACTTCTGGATTTTTTACAGAAGTCATTAAAACATGTCTTAAGTTATCATTGGTTAGAAAAGCAATTTGTTGATCAGATAAATCTGAAGCCTTTGCACCACTTTGGCTAAAAGGCTTACCTCCATATGTTCCAACAAACATACCCGCTTCTTGAGCTGGAACTGCTTGGTGTCTACTATACAACATTAATCCTGCAATTTGATCAATAGTCATTTTAGACGCCAAATCTTTCGCACGATCCACCACATTTACTCTCCAATCTTCATATACATCTAATTGCCCATTTCTATTTAAATCTTTAAAAGGTAACCCTTCTTTATAAATAATTTGAACACCAGACTTGGTTGAATAACCTAAAGTAATTTGATTATTTACTTTGATGGTTTTAATATTATCCGAAATGGATACTTCACTGAATTTAGTTTGAGCACAAACTAATAAAGGAGCAATGCATACAATAGCTAAGAGATTTTTCATATGGCCTTTTTAATTGTTTGATAATTGGCAGGATTAAAAATAAAAATTAATTGTGTCATTTACACACATTATCTCCTATTTTTTATTGATCAATAGTTTTACTAGCATTGAGTAAAAATTACTACATTTAGATGCTATGAAATCAGCAGTAGAGGAGTACATACAAAAGGCTAAAAATTGGCAAGCAGAAATGACTTTTTTAAGGAGCATTTGCTTGGAGTGTCATTTAACAGAAGTCATTAAATGGGGAAAGCCTTGCTAT
>CAWULX010000196.1:0-2638 GCA_963923775.1 uncultured bacterium | reverse complement strand
CGCTGCTCGCATTAAAAAAGCCTGTCACTTTGTGACAGGCTTTGTATCGAGGTCCCGAGCGGATTCGAACCGCTGTAGAAGCTTTTGCAGAGCTCTGCCTAGCCACTCGGCCACAGGACCCTAACGGGACGCGAAAATAACACAAAGAACTTAATTATAAAAGAATTTTACAGCTATTACGAATTAAACGACATTTGTGCTACAAAAACATAACAAATGCAACCCATTGGAGCTTCAGAAATGATCGTTAATGATAGAGGGGCAATTTATCACCTTAATCTTCGCCCAGAAGAAATTGCTGATACGATTGTTACGGTTGGTGACCCTGAACGTGTAGCGCATGTTAGTAAATACTTTGACAAAATAGAATATCAACTTTCACATAGAGAGTTTATTACACATACAGGATATATTGGAAAAAAAAGAATATCGGTTTTAAGCACTGGAATTGGTCCAGACAATATTGACATTGCATTGAACGAAATAGATGCCTTAGTAAACATAGATTTTGAAACAAGACTAATTAAAGACAGTAAAAAATCTGTAAACATAGTTAGAATGGGTACTTGTGGATCCTTGCAAGGCGAAGTGGGTGTTGATCAATTAGTAGCTGGAACGCATGGATTAGGTATTGATAATTTGATGCATTTTTATAAAATACAAAATACCGAAGAAGAGAAAGCCATATTAAATGCATTTGAACAACATACTCAAATTCTTTCCAATAATGTACATCCCTATATTGCAAGTGCAAGTCCAAGTTTATTAAAGCATTTTACAGATGGATACAGCCATGGTATTACGGTTACTTGCCCTGGTTTTTACGGACCTCAAGGTAGAATATTAAGACTACCATTGAGTATGCCTAATTTAGTGGATCAGATGACAAGCTTTAGATACGGCAATCATCATATTGCTAATTTCGAAATGGAAACCAGTGCTATCTATGGCATGTGTAATGCTTTAGGGCATCAATGTTTGAGTATCAATGTCATTGTTGCTAATAGAGTGAAAAAAGAATTTAGTAAAGAACCTGCGAAAGCAGTGGACAACATGATTCAAAAATCATTAAGCATATTAGCGAACATATAATTTAATAAAATGGATATTCAATTTTCAAAATACCAAGGAACAGGAAATGATTTTGTGATTATCGATAATCGCGAAGGCAATATTTCTCTATCACAAAGTCAAATCGCTTTTATATGCGATAGAAGAAAAGGCATTGGTGCTGATGGATTAATGTTATTGGGAAATGAAAAAGGATTTGATTTTTCCATGACCTATTATAATGCAGATGGTAAGGAAGGTAGTATGTGTGGCAATGGAGGAAGATGTTTAGTACAATTCGCACATGATATGGGTATTGTGAAAGAACATTATCATTTTATTGCAATAGATGGCCCACATGAAGCCACTTTAGATCATCATGGCTGGGTTCATTTAAAAATGTCTGAAGTAAATGCAGTGGAACATGGGAATAATTTTCATGTGACCAATACTGGATCACCTCATTATGTTCAACAAGTAACCAATATAAATTCTTTAGATGTATTCACAGAAGGCAAAGCCATTAGATACAATGAAAGATTTAGTAAAGAAGGAATTAATGTGAATTTTGTGGAACAAATGCAGGATGGTTTATTTGTTCGAACCTATGAAAGAGGTGTAGAAAACGAAACTTATAGTTGTGGTACTGGCGTTACAGCTGCTGCCCTTATTGCTTGCTTACATAAAGAAGGTGATCATACTATCCAAATTGAAACTTTAGGAGGTAAATTAGCAGTTAAATTGCATCATAAAGGTGGTGGACATTTTAATAATATTTGGCTAATGGGCCCTGGGACCTTTGTTTTCAAAGGAAATATTCATCTTAGATAAAGAAAATCACATGGCTTTATTTAATGTAAGAGTATACGGCATATTGATCGATGATCAAGACAGACTTTTGGTTAGTGACGAATTTATTAGAGGTGCATACATTACTAAATTGCCTGGAGGCGGCTTAGAGATTGGAGAAGGTACAAGAGATGGATTGGCTAGAGAATTTATGGAAGAAGCTAATTTAAAGGTAACTGTGGGTGAACATTTTTATACAACAGATTTTTTTCAGATATCTGCTTTTAATAATGTTGATCAAATTATCTCTATTTATTATTTAGTGCATTCTGATAATACACAAGCAATTCAAGCAAAAACAATTGCATTTGATTTCTTACCTGAACAAGTTGCAGATTTAAAAGGTACGGCCGAACATTTAAGATGGATTCCTCTTTCTGAATTAAAAGTAGAGGATATGACTTTGCCAATTGATAAAGTGGCCATTCAAATGTTGCTTTCAAAAAGCTAATCTAGATTTCGTTTGATTTTCCCATCGCAGCTAATTTCATTTTTACTGCAGTCTCATGACCCAAGTATTTTTCAATCTGCTTTTCAACTAACCCAATAACCGGAGTTAATATCAAAGCCATACTAAACTTGTACATATAATTTACTATACATACCGCAATTACAAAAGACCAGGTCCAATTGTTTCCAATTTTAAAAGCGATAACTAGTACTACAAAACTATCTACTAGCTGTGATACCACCGTAGAACCTGTTGCTCTAAGCCATCCCCACTTCTCCCCCGTTCTTT
>CAWULX010000195.1:0-2689 GCA_963923775.1 uncultured bacterium | reverse complement strand
TTATTAATTGGCGTGATGGCTTTGATTATTTTTTCTTTATCAGAAATGACCAAAAAGGGTAAACAGTCATTTCAATTATATACTTTACTGGCTTTATCTGGTCTGACCATATTAATAAATGGGGTAGCCTTATATGCTATCGGATTTAGATTAATTGAATTTGGTTTGTCTGCAAATAGAATAGCGGTTATGGGAGCAGATATAGTAATCTTTGTGCATTTATTATTGGTGGCACATAAGTTATACTTATTGAACAAGTCTACAATTGAGGTTCAAGAAGTGGAAGAGACTGCCGGCCAATATTTGCCCATTTATTTTATTTGGACTGCTTTTGTTGTATTCTTATTGCCATTATTGTTTGGCTTTAAATAAACTTTCAATATCATCAAAAAGCCTCTAATATATTGATTATTAGAGGCTTTTTTATTTGAACTATGTATTAACTAGCTCCCAATAAGATTAAACCAAGTGTTGTAAGGTATATGATACATACAAAAAGCACTTGTCCTACTTCTTTTTTCATAGTATGATTTTTTGTAAAATTAAAGAAAAATAAGGCATAAAGTGAATAATTTGTTTCAATGCGTTAATTTTACGCAATGAAAAAAAATCTGTTGTTTATTTTTGTTTTAATATTTGTAGTAAAGGCAAAAAGCTTTGCTCAAGATTCCACTAGTAAACCATATGTAGTTGCTGGTAATTTTGGTATCACTAATAATGGAATTTCTATTATACCTACTTTCTCTTTAAAACAACCCGCCTTTAATTTAACTACTTCCTTATCAAAGGGAGGTAAGTTTAGTTTAGACCCAGATGTTAGATTAACTTTTGATGGAAGAAAGGGTGGTGCCATGTTATGGTTTAGATATAAAGTTGTTGCAAGTAAAAAATTTAATTTTAGGGTTGGAGCTCATCCTGCTTTTAATTTGGCTTTAAAAACGGTAACTGAAGGCAATAAATCTTGGACAATAACACAAGCTAGAAGATTTGTTGCTACAGAATTAGCTCCATCTTATACTTTTAATAATCATTTTTCAATTGGGGCTTATTATTTACATGGGAATGGTTTACAAACAGATGGTCCAATATCTACACATTTTGTAAATTTTAGTACTGCCTTTAGTAATATCAATTTGGGTGGGGATTATGCATTCAATTTTACGCCACAAGTTTATTATTTACAAGTTGATCAGCAAGATGGATTTTATTTGACTGGTAACGTTATATTATCAAATAAAAAATCTCCATTTTCTTTTATGTATTTATATAACAAAGAAATTAGAACCAATATAACTGGAAGTAAAAATTTGGATTGGAATGTAACTTTGATGTATAATTTCAATAAGGCATTTAAAAGCTTAAAATAAATAATTTTGTTGGATGAATGCCTCTAAAAAACAATCACAGTTTTATCTTATATTAATCTTGGGCTTAATGTCGGCCATTGGCCCACTCTCCATAGATATGTACTTACCAGCTTTCCCCTCAATTGCAAAAGGCTTAAATACATCCATTGAAAAGGTAACCCTTTCTTTATCCTCTTTTTTTATAGGGATATCCATTGGTCAATTAGTATATGGGCCATTATTAGAAAGGTATGGCCGTAAAATTCCTTTGTATTTTGGATTAGGATTATATGCTATTGCTGCTTTTGCATGTGCTACAGCTGTTTCTGTAGAGATGCTTATATTGTTTAGATTCTTTCAAGCATTAGGTGGTTGTGTTGGGATGGTTGCATCTAGAGCAATGGTTCGAGATTTGTTTGATGTAAAAGACAACGCCAAAGTGTTCTCTACTTTAATGTTAGTAATTGCTGTATCTCCGATTATTGCACCAACATTAGGCGGTTTTATTACAGGTTATTTTGGTTGGAGATATATTTTTGTAATGTTGATTTTAGTAATTGCAATGATATTAACAGGGATCTATTTTTTACTTCCAGATAGTAAAGGTCCTGACACTAGCTATTCATTAAAGCCGGTAGCAATTTTATCCAACTTTTGGAGTATTCTAAAACATCCCCAGTTTTTATTATATACTTTTTCAGGTTCTGTTGCATCTGCTGGATTATATGCTTTCATTAGCGGGTCCCCATTTGTTTTTATAGAATTTTTTAAAGTATCTCAACAACATTATGGTTGGGTTTTTGCATTTGTAGCTTCAGGATTAATTGGATCTAGTCAATTAAATAGTGTTTTATTAAAGAAGTTTTCTTCAGACCAAATCATCAAAGCAGCTTTATTATTTCAAAGTTTAGTGGCATTTATTTTAGTTGGCACTGCCATTACTGATATGGCAAATGTTTATTCAACAGTCATATTGATATTTTTATTTTTATGTTGTCAGGGATTTATCTTTCCAAATTCTTCTGCTTTGTCAATGGCGCCTTTTGGTCATAATGCAGGTAATGCTTCTGCTTTAATGGGTTTTATTCAAATGAGTTTGGGCGCTTTTATGTCTGCTATGGTAAGTGTATTGCACAATCAAACCGTAGTTCCAATGACTGGGGTGATGGCTTTTTGTTCAATAACTGCTACTCTGATTTATATATTCAATAAAAATAAATCTTTACAGCACCCAAGTATTTCACTAGTGGAGGAAGAAGAAGTGGAGATGATAAATACTTTATAAACGGCAATTATCATAAAGATAAAATGATTAATTTAAGGTCTAAATAGCAAATTAGATC
>CAWULX010000194.1:0-2703 GCA_963923775.1 uncultured bacterium | reverse complement strand
AATCAATGGGAATGGAATGCAGGTAAAAAGCTTGTCGCGAATGTTGGATTTAGATATGATGATAATAAAAATTACGCTTCTGCCTTAAGCCCTAAAGCTTCTTTCTTATATAAAATGAATTCACAGCTAAGATTTAAGTTAAGTATTGGAAGAGGGTTCAAAGCACCTGACTTTAGGCAATTATATTTAAATTTTACTAATACAGCAGCTGGAAGCTATAGTGTGTTTGGAGCTGTAGAAGCACAAAAAATAATTACCAAATTAAATCAGCTTGGACAAATAGGTAATTTGTATAGTAATTATTACCAATTAAAAAAATTAGAAGCAGAATATGCTACAGGAATTCATTTATCCGCAGAATGGGAGCCTAATTCATCTAACGAAATTCAAATTCAAGTATTTCGAAATGATATCAATAATCTAATTGATGTTCAGCAAGTTGGCAATTACATCAGTGGAAGTCAGATTTATAGTTATTTAAATATTAAAAATGCCTATACCACAGGATTAGAAATTGAAACAAAACAAAAATACAACTCATATTGGAGTAGTTCTTTCGGATACCAATTTTTAATAACAGGCGATAAAGATCAGATTGCCAAAATTAAAAGCGGTATCGTTTATACAAAAAATGCAGACGGAACTAGTAGATTGTTGACATTAGATGATTATGTAGGATTGCCAAATACCAGCAAGCACAGATTTCAAGCAAAATTAAATTATGAAAATAAAGACGGTGTATATGCTAATATAAGAGCAATATACAGAAGCAAGTGGGCAGTAGCCAATATCAATGGCAATGAGGTATATGACAATGGAGACCAATTTGGAAAAGGTTATATATCCCTAAATTTTTCCACTGGCAAACAATTCAAAAACGGATGGGCTTTGCAAACAGGTATAGACAATATCAATAATCATATAGATGGTATGAACTTACCTAACCTAGCAGGTAGAACTTATTATATGGTTTTAAAATATTCAATTCAAAATAAAAAATAGCAAAATGAAAAAAACAGTAGCGTACATTTTATTTATTACAGCATTTACATTCTTATTAGCTTCTTGTTCAAAATCAACCACAACAGTTGTAGCCCCTTTAACAGCAACTACAGTGAGGGATTTGCCAGCGGATACTATTATTGGTATAACCGCTCAAGGTCAACCCTATGGAGCAGGCAAGTATACTTTTTATAGTTTGGAAAAAAATACCATTATTGCTAATACCGATAGTGCAACTACTAAATGGGATCTTGCATTTAGCGGTACGAAGATTTTAACCAACGGTGGCACCAGTGGAATGGGATTAGGAGGCGCATTTGTTCAAGTTGGATTATTTGATGATTTAAAAACCATTTCAGCAGATTCAGTATTTAAAACAGATAATGCTCCAACTAGTTACGCTGTAACTTATGGTAGTGGTAAAGGATGGTATACATATGACCCAATCAATAATTTAATCACCCCTTTAGCTGGAAGAGTATTAGTAATAAAAACAGCGTCAGGAAAATACGCAAAGGTTGAAATTATTGCTTATTACAAAGGTGGTGCTACATTAGCTACCACTGCAACAGATGCTGAAAAAATGAGCAAGCAACGTTATTATACTTTTAGATATATTTTCCAACCAAATGGCACAAAAGTATTTTAAAATATATTTCCCCAATAAAAAAGGGTCTTACAAATTGTAAGACCCTTTTTTATAAAATTAGTTTTATACCGACTTCTTTACATATTTAGTCAAAATAACAATAGTGTCATTATTGATTTTCCCTTCGATTTGCTCTGCATTATCAGGTACTAATCTAATTTTTCTAACAATAGTTCCTTTAGGTGCCATAAAACTTGCACCCTTCACATTCAATTGCTGTGTTAAAACAATGGTGTCGCCATTTTCTAATTCAGTACCATTACTATCCACATGTTTAGCTGCTACTTGAAATATGGATTCAGCCCATGTAACCACAGTTTCATCTAATTCTACAGAACTCAATATTTCATTAGCCCAATCTTGGTCTTTCATGCCATATAAAATTCTATAACTTAAAGCTTGTACACTTGGTTCTGTATTCCAAATACTTCCAGCTAAACAATTCCAATGAGTATCTTTTGAGCCAGATTCAATTAAGTTTAAACAAGTATCACAAACAGCTACTTCATTTTCAATAGATTCATTTCCTTTTGGACTTACAGCATAAGCAAATGTTGCAGTATTAGATGCACATAGTTCACATTGCCCCTCTGCTCTGTCCTTTAATTTAGTTGATAAACTTGATTTCATATTAATATAATTGGCGCGAAGATACTGTTTTGTAGTAACAGTTAAGAATGGCTATTAACAAATTCACTGCAATAAGATTTAATCATCTCTCTTACACGAACAAATTCTGCATGAATCTCTTCTTCAGTTCCATTTAATTTAGAGGGATCTGGAAAATTATGATGCAATTTTTCAGCATTAGAGGGGAAATAAGGACACACTTCTTTGGCATGATCACATACAGTAATCACATAATCAAAGTCAATGTCTTTGTATTCTAATACATTATTTGAAGTATGCCGACTTATATCAATTCCATCTTCTTTCATAATAGCAATGGCCTTGGGATTAACTCCATGAGTTTCTACACCTGCACTATATATATTCGCATTATCTCCATAAAAATATTTTAAATACCCGTGGGCTATTTGACTTCTGCAACT
>CAWULX010000193.1:0-2719 GCA_963923775.1 uncultured bacterium | reverse complement strand
GGATATTAGACATTATGATATCTCTCTTGCAGTAGATATCCCAAATAAAAGTATTCAAGGTCATACTATAGTTGATTTGAATCTTTCAAAATCAACAGATACTATATTATTAGATTTAGTTCACTTATTAACTGTCAATAAAATTACTGTCAACAAAAAGCCAGTAAGTTTTGAACAAAAAGATGATAAAATTTATATCACTTCAACTAAAAGCTTCCCTATTGGAAAACAACTAGTAGACATTCAATATGGTGGTGTGCCTCCAATAGCCGTTAAACCACCATGGTTAGGTGGATTTACTTGGGCAAAGGATAGTAGTGGCAATGATTGGATTTCTATTAATATACAAAAGGAAGGGGGTAGAATGTATTTCCCTTGTAAAGATCATCCAAGCGACGAACCAAACGAGGGAGTGGATATGCATATTACCGTACCAAAAGGATTGGTAGTAGCGGGTCCTGGTTTATTACAAAAAACAACGCATCAAAAAAATAGCTCCACTTTTCATTGGAAAACAAATTATACAATTAGTAACTATTGTGTAGTGTTTAATATTGGAAAATATAAAGTAGCAAAAGACACTTACACAACAATTAATGGAAATATTGTACCTGTAGAATTTTATGTTTTAGAAGAAGACACCATGCATGCCAAAAAATTAATTGCTACTAAAATTAGAGATACTAAAATTTTAGAAAAATATTTTGGAGAGTATCCTTGGTATAAAGAAAAAATTGGTGTTGCAGAAGTACCTAATTCTGGAATGGAGCATCAAACAATGATAACATTTAATAACAAGTTTGAATATGCTAAGATTGGTAATGAAGAGTATTCAGCAAACTTATTTCACGAGTATGCACACGAGTGGTGGGCCAACAAAGTAACTAATAAAGATTGGGCACATATGTGGATACAAGAAGGTATTGGCACTTATGCAGAAGGTTTGGCCCATTATGATTTAGGGGGTCAAGAAGCTTATAATAGAATAGTTGCAGGATGGAAAAGAAGTATCAAATATAAAAAGCCAATGGTAGGCGGAGAAGAGCTTTCTGAAGATGAAACATATGCAGGAAATGATATTTACACAAAGGGTGCTTTCTTTATGCATAGCTTAAGATTTGTAGTTGGAGATCAAGTGTTTTTTCCTACTATCAAGAAATTATCTACAGATCCACAATACACTTATGATAATTTTGTTACTTCTAAAGATGTAGAAGAGCTATTTAGCAATGCTGCAGGATATTCTTTAAAACCCTTTTTTGATTTTTACTTAAGAACAATTAAAACCATAGAAATAAATGTAAAAGAACTTGGATACAATAAATATCTTATTAAGCCAAACAACTATATAATGGACCTTCCATTAGAAATAGTTATTAATGGTAAAGCTGAAAAAATTACATTAAATAAAGATGGGGTAACTGTTAATAGTTCACACCCTCCAATGATTGATCCCTCTGGTTATTATTTAAAAACAGTCACTATACAATAATTTAAAAGTTATTGATTACATAATAATAAACTGGCATCCCAATAGTAATATTTACTGGAAAGGTAAGCGCTAATGCCATTGGCAAATACAAGCTAGGATTGGCTTGGGGTACATTAATTTTCATGGCAGCTGGAACGGCAATATAGGAAGCTGATGCAGCTAACACTGCAAAAATAAATCTGTTAGATACATCCAATGTTACCCATTGAGACAAATAAGCAAATAGTATCCCATTGAATAGGGGAACTACAATAGCAAATACAATTGGGAACCATCCAAATTGGAAAAAAGATTTTAATTTACTTCCACTCACCAATCCCATATCTAATAAAAAGATGGCTAAAAATCCTTTATAGATATCCGTAGTAAAAGGTTTGATACCCTCTGCTTGTTTTGCTGTAGCAATATAACCAATGATTAAACTTCCAATAATTAAAAACACACTTCCATTGGTTAATGAGTGTTTTAAAATACCAGCTTTTTTAATTTTGATCTCTTTATTATGTATGGAAATTAAAATCAACCCCATAATAATTGCAGGAGACTCCATCAAAGCCATCACTGCAACCATATGACCATGCAAAGAAAGTTTTACAGATTCTAAATAAGAAGTAGCAGTTACAAAAGTCACTGCACTCACCGAACCATAAGCCGCTGCAATAGCGCCACTATCGTAAATAGATAATTTCTTTTTTAGAATATAAAAGGTATATAACGGAATGATTAATGATATAAAGAAACCGAAAAATAAACTAGTAATAATTTCTACAGATAAGGCGTCATGAGACAGTTCTTGACCTCCCTTGAAACCTATAGAGAATAATAAGTATAAGGATATAAACTTTGAGGTATTCTCAGGAATCTCTAAATCACTTTTGAAAAGCTTTGCTAATATTCCAAGAAAAAAGAAAAGTAAAGCGGGGTTAGTTAGGTTTTCTACAAGAAGATTTAAATTCATTTAGTAAATTTCGAGATTTAGTTTTAACTATTTCTAAAATTGAATTTTTTTATCGACTTTCGAAACTACCCATTTAATTATCTACATTCTTTATTCCGGGCCTATTGTCTTTTGAATCTCTTTTCTCGTATTGTTTAACTTGATTATGTAAAACTGGCTTGTTCGCCCTTGAACGTTTGAGTTCATACTGATAAAAGGCGTTGCCAATTTGTTGTAAGAAAGGGAATCCTACGGTGGCTTCATCATATTTAGAGTCATTCACTACACCA
>CAWULX010000192.1:0-2729 GCA_963923775.1 uncultured bacterium | reverse complement strand
TGTAGAGAGGTCTCGTGGGCTCGGAGATGTGTATAAGAGACAGGTATACATATCCTTGCCTTTGGTAGACAAATAAGGTTCAGGAATAATGCCTAATCCTTGAGCCATTAAAGCATTTAATGAACAAACAAGTAAACTTGATAAGATAAATTTGTGCATTTTCATAAAGCAATTTTTATAATTAAAGCAAATCGTTTTTTGTTCTTTAAAGATACTAAAAATAAAAGCCCGACCTTGATTTCTCTGGCCGGGCTTTTCCACATAAAATGGCATTATTTCTACTAGTATCTGTACATATCAGATTTGAAAGGTCCTTTTTGAGGAATGCCTAAATAAGCAGCTTGCTCAGCAGTTAATTCGTCTAATTCAACGCCAATTTTAGCAAGGTGTAATCTAGCAACTTTCTCATCCAAATGCTTAGGTAATACATATACTTTGTTTTCATAGTTTTTATGGTTGGTCCATAATTCTATTTGAGCCAAAGTTTGGTTAGAGAAGGAGTTACTCATTACAAAACTTGGGTGACCAGTTGCACAACCTAAGTTTACTAAACGACCTTCAGCTAATACAATAATATCTTTTCCTTCAACATTGTATAAATCAACTTGAGGTTTGATGGTATCTTTTGTATGACCATAGTTTTTATTTAACCAAGCCATATCAATTTCAATATCAAAGTGACCAATATTACAAACAATGGCTTTATCCTTCATTGCTCTAAAATGTTTTTCAGTAATCAAGTCTCTACAACCTGATGCAGTAACAATGATATCTGCTTCTTTAACAGCATCAATCATTTTCTTTACTTCAAAGCCATCCATTGCAGCTTGTAAAGCACAGATTGGATCAATCTCTGTTACAATTACTCTACATCCAGCACCTCTTAAAGAACCTGCAGATCCTTTACCTACATCACCGTAAGAACCAACTACAGCTACTTTACCAGCCATCATCACATCTGTAGCACGACGAATCGCATCTACTAATGATTCTTGACAACCATATTTATTATCAAACTTAGATTTAGTTACAGAGTCGTTTACATTGATCGCTGGAATTGGTAAAGTGCCTTTTGCCATACGCTCATATAAACGGTGAACACCAGTAGTAGTTTCTTCAGATAAACCTTTGATGCCAGCTACAAATTGAGGGTATTGATCAAATACCATATTGGTTAAATCACCACCATCATCTAAAATCATATTCAAAGGACGATCTTCACTTCCAAAGAATAAAGTTTGTTCAATACACCAATCTGCTTCTTCGATGCTTTGGCCTTTCCAAGCAAAAACACCTATGCCAGCTGCTGCGATAGCTGCTGCTGCCTGATCTTGTGTAGAGAAGATATTACAAGAGCTCCATTTTACTTCTGCACCTAATGCAGTTAATGTTTCAATTAACACAGCAGTTTGGATAGTCATGTGTAAACAACCTGCAATTCTAGCACCTTTTAATGGTTGGCTAGGTCCGTATTCTGCACGGATGCTCATTAAACCTGGCATTTCTGCTTCAGCTAAACGAATTTCTTTACGACCCCATTCTGCTAGGGAGATATCTGCTACCTTATAGGGTAAGCTAAAATCGATGTTTTGTAAGCCCATAATAGTATTTATTTAAGGCACAAAGGTAATTTTGTAGAATAAAATAATAAAATTTATCTAAAAAATAGTGAAAAATGCTAAAAAGTACTCAATTTAGCATTATAAACGCTTTTTTATCATGAAAAATAAGGCCAAAATAGAAGATTCGGCTATAGCAACACAAACCATCCCTTTGGATACTAAAGATTTAGCGATTCTAAGGTTGTTGCAAAACAATGCAAGAATCTCTGTCAAAGAGATTGCAGAATCTGTTCAGTTAAGTACCACGCCAGTGCATGAAAGAATTAAAAGATTAGAATCGAGTGGGGTAATCAAACAATATGCCACTTTAATAGATGGATCAAAAATAAAGAAAGGATTAATGGTCATCTGTTATGTTTCTTTAAATCAACATAGTAAAAAATCGGGTGCTCATTTTATTAAACTCATTAATGAACTACCTGAAGTAGTAGAATGTTATAGTATTTCGGGTGAATTTGATTTTATGATGAAGATTGTAACCGAAGACATGAATAGTTATTACAATTTCCATGTAAACAAATTAAGTCAAGCAGAAAATATTGGACAGGTACAGAGTGTATTTATTATGGGGGTAGTAAAGCAAACCCATGCAATGGTTTAGAAGCTTAATCTCATCACATAATCATCCATGTAAAAGCCATTGCCAATATCAAATTTAAATTCTCTTTCTTTTATAAATCCTTTCTTTAAATAGAAATCGTAAGCGTTATTGTGCTTGTTGACTTGCAAGTATAAGGAATTGGATCCTTCTGACTTTGCTATTTCAATTGCTTTATTCAACAAGCTAGTGCCAGCTCCAGACTTTTGTATATTAGGTAAAATGTACAACTTATTAAGTTTATGATCTTTTTGACCTTCTCCTTTGCTTACAGAACAAAATCCAATATCCTCTTCATTGAATGTTGCAATAAAAAATTGATGTCCTTTTGCGATTTGATCAGCTAGAGAATCGTCACTATACATCCAATCTAGCATAAAATCAATTTGCTCCTGAGAAATAATATGTCCATAAGTACTAGGCCATGTTCTTTCTGAAATAGATCTTATTAAAGCACGATCTTCTAGGGTGGCTGGTCTAATTTCTACAGGGCTCATTATAATCTGTCT
>CAWULX010000191.1:0-2744 GCA_963923775.1 uncultured bacterium | reverse complement strand
TATGATGGCTTGTATGAACGTATGCCATTCAATTTTGATAAAGCAACTTATACATTTTTTACTTTTCAATCATATAAATTAGATACTAAGTCTACTATTGCTATCAATGGTTTTTGGAGAACCAATGGTCAACAACAATTTTATGAATTAGATAATTTTGGTCAATTAAATGCAACTATTAATAGGCAGTTTTTGAATAGGAAATTAACGGTTACCATAAGTGCTAATGATATGTTCTTTACCAACAACAATCATTTTGTATTAAACCAAGGTAGTATTAGGTCCAATGGATACAGAGAAAATGATACTAGAAGATATGGCATCAATCTTCGTTACAATTTTGGATTCAAACCCAAGGAGAAAAAATTAGACATGCTAGAAAATGATCCTGTAGAAAAATAGTTAAGAGATCTAATTAAATTTATCAATGAGTGCAAATACACTCATTCCGCCCATTAACAAAACCACCATCCATCCTGCAGTTTCCATCCATAAAGGATACTTAAACTGTTTTAAGGCAGTTAGTTTCCTTCCAGCAATTAACATCACGGCAAGTGCAATGGGTAAAATAAAACCATTGACCAATCCTGCCATTAATAAAAGGTCTTTGGGTTTCCCAATGGTTACAAAAATGGCAGTAGAAGCAATAATAAAAGCACTAATCATCCATCTTTCTTTTTGTATCCATTTATTCTGTATGTGCTTGATAAATGTATAAGAAGTATAGGAAGCGCCTACCACTGAACTAATAGCAGCACTCCATAAAACCATTCCAAAAATAAACAAACCCCATCTTCCACCAGCTGTTTCAAACACAGTGGCTGCTGGATTATTGGAATCTAATGTAATTCCTTTTGTAACCACTCCTACCGCAGCTAAAAATAAAATGAAACGCATGGTAGATGAAATTAAAATTCCTCTACTGGCACTCTTGGTTACAAAACCAATTTGATCTGGTCCACTAATACCTGCATCAATTAATCTATGGGCGCCAGAGAAAGTAATGTAGCCACCTACTGTCCCTCCAACGATAGTCACAATGGCAATCCAAGAAATTTTTTCGGGCACAAAACTATGATGCACTGCTTCTAAAAGAGGAGGATGTGCTGCGTAAACGATTATTAAGGTTAATCCAATTTTAAAAATGCCTAAAAACTTAGTTAACTGATCCAACATTTTGCCCACTTCTTGTAACCAAAAAATAATAATGGCAACAATACCACTAATGATAGCACCTTTGGCAAAAGATATACCAGTTAAAATATTTAAGGCCAATCCACAACCAGCTATATTGCCAATATTAAAAGCAAAACCACCCAGCACTACTAAAAAACTTAAAATTGATCCCAAGCCAGGCAAAACTTCATTGGCAATTTCTTGTGCTCTCATTCCACTTAAAGTAATTGCTCTCCAAATATTAATCTGTGCACCAAAATCTAGTAGGATGGATATGATAATCACAAATCCAAAACTAGTGAGTAATTGTTCTGTGTAAAAAGAAGTTTGTGTTAAGAAGCCTGGACCTATAGATGAATTAGCCATTAAAAATGCAGCGCCTAAACTAATGCCAATATTGTGCTTACTTTGGGTAGTTGATTTCAATTGCTTTGTCTTTTAAAGTGGTATAAATTGCTTTAGCCATTTCTATTGCATGCTGTCCATCCCCGTGAATACAAATTGTATCAGCTGGCAATTTAATTATTTCGTCTTGCAGTGTTCTTACTTTTTTATGAAGAACTAGTTCCAATGCTTGAGAACAAGCGCTATCTATATCATTAATTAATGCGCCTTGTAAATGTCTGGGAGTAAGGGTTCCGTCTTTTTGATAAGTTCTATCGGCAAATACTTCTTGCATATAAGGTTGTCCAAAGATAATAGCTTGTTGTATAGTATTGCTCTCACTTAATCCATAGATATAAGTGTCTGGATAAATAGCTTGAATGGTTTGTACAAATATTTTACTAAGTGTTGGATCTTTAGCACAATCATTATATAAAGCACCATGAAGTTTTACATGATGAATATTGGCACCCATGGGTGTTGCAATTTTTTCAAATAAATAAATTTGTTCATTAATTAATTCTGCTAAATCCAACACGGAGATAGGTTGAGAGAGTCTTCCAAAGTTTTCTGGATCATCATACCCTGGATGTGCTCCAATCGCTACACCATGTTCTAAAGCTATTTCAATTGTTTTTTTGATGGTATATTCATTGCCTGCATGAAATCCACATGAAATATTCGCACTACTAATAAAGGGCATTATTTCGACTTCATTGTCCATGCCTTCACCCATATCACAATTCAGATCAATTTGTAAAGAGTGTTTGTATGCATTGAAATTGTTCATGTGCAATGGATAGATTACATAATCTAAAATGAATAGGTGTTTGATGCGCCATTTGTGCTAACCTAGGTAAATCTACCAAAATTATTTGACCTAGATTAGGATAGCCCCCAATGGTTTGATGGTCTGCCATTAGAATAATCATTTTCCCACTGGGTAATAATTGCATTGTGCCCTTGGTAACCCCACTTGATAGGTAAGACTTAGGTTCAATAGTGGATAAAATAGGCCCTTCCAATTGAAATCCCATTCTATTGGATTGTAAAGTGGTTACAAATTGGCCTCCCATGATATGTTGAATAGAAGTTGCACTGAGATCATTCCAAGCTGGGCCAGGGATGAAACGTAAAGGGGAGTCGTTAAACAGGGAAGATTCAATATGCTCAATTAAATCATT
>CAWULX010000190.1:0-2774 GCA_963923775.1 uncultured bacterium | reverse complement strand
ATTTTTACCACTTGTTCACACAAAATAACACTTTTTACCACTTTTATAGCACAAATAGCCCTTTCTAGTTTTCCACAAGAAATAAACCGGCCTGAAAATCAATAGTATAGGGCATTTGAAAGAAAAATGGGCTGTTTTAGGCAAAACAGCTTGTTAATTGCTGTGGATAACCCTCATTTTTAGGTTTATAAAGGGTGAATTTGCTTGAAAATGAGCTCTTTGACTACATTTGCAGCATGTTTATTAAGCCAAGTATCGAGATTAATGCCTTTGACTACCACTTACCTGAGGAAAAAATTGCCTTTAAACCAGCTCCCAATAGAGCAGATAGTAAATTGTTAGTATGGGACCAGGCAATTAAAGCTACTTCACAGTATAAAAACATTGCTAACTATCTTCCCCTCAACACTCAATTGTTTTTTAATAATAGTAAAGTAATTGCTGCAAGAATATTTTTTGAAAAAACAAATAGCAATGGACAAACTAGTATAGAAATATTTTGCTTAGAACCAACACAAGCGTTTACACCTGTATTAAAAGCAATGCAGTCTACCAATTATGTAGAATGGTATTGTTTGATTGGTGGTGCAAAAAAATGGAAAGAGGGTTTGTTATCTAAAGAGATTTTGATTGATCAAAAAAAGATTGTTTTTACTGCAGAAAAAATTACTCAAGAGAATGGACAATATTTAATTCGATTTTCTTGGAATGATCAAACTATTAGTTTCTCTGAATTACTTACACAAATAGGTAATATTCCTTTACCACCCTATATTGAAAGAGCTGCTACAACTGAAGACAAAGACAGATATCAAACAACTTATGCAAAAGAAGAAGGCTCTGTGGCAGCACCTACTGCTGGATTGCATTTTAGCAAAGAAGTATTTGACGCTTTAGCAGAAAAAAGTATTGAAAGTAATTTTGTCACACTGCATGTTGGTGCGGGAACATTTATGCCTGTTAAGGCAGCTACCATTGATCAGCATATTATGCATGCCGAATTTATTGATGTTGAAATAAACACTATTCAACATTTAATTCATTTATTCAATGCTTCCACAAAAGAGAAGATTGTTGCAGTGGGTACTACCTCTCTTAGAACTTTAGAATCTTTATACTGGCTAGGTGTGCAACAATATCATGCTCAACAAAAAGACAATTATTCTATTCATTCAATGTTGAGTCTTTCCCAGTGGGAAGCCTATGAATTAGAGGCAAGTGAAATTAGTCCAACCATGGCCTTAAGTGCTTTATTACACTATTTAGAAAAGCAAGCATCTTCTCATTTATTTGCCAAGACACAACTAATGGTGACTCCTGGTTACTGTTTTAAAATTTGCAATGGTTTAATTACCAATTTCCATCAACCAAAATCTACTTTACTATTAATTATTGCCGCCATTACTGGAGAAGAATGGAAAAACATTTATGAATATGCTTTAGCAAATCAATTTAGATTTTTAAGCTATGGAGATGGCTCTCTATTATGGATTAAAAATAATTAAGAAGCTACAGGAAGTACTAAAGTAATGGTAGTGCCTTTATCAATGGCAGAATCTACTTTAATAGATCCCTTGTGAATATCCATTACCCATTTTACGTAACTCATCCCTAAACCAAAGCCTTTTACATTATGTATATTGCCTGAGTGCGCACGATAGAATTTCTCAAAAATATGTTTACTTGTATCACTATCCATACCTATCCCCTTATCTTCAAACGCAATTTGTATTTTATTACCTATAGTGGTAGTTCTAACAGTAATATCAATAGCATCTTTTGAATACTTAATGGCATTGTCTATTAAATTAGAAAATACATGCAATAAATATTCTTCGTCTGCATGAATGATAGAAGGGTCTGCTTCTAATATGGTTTCTACATTGGATGGCTTAGCCTCTAATTGTAATTTAAAACTATCTAATACCCCAAAGATTAAATCATGAACATCTACTGGTTGCGTATTTAACTCGTATTCTTTCTTCTCTAATTGCGCAGCTTGTAAAATCACTTCCACATGCTTATTCATGCGCACATTTTCTTCTTTAATAATATTGCTAAAATAAGATACAGAACTAGGATCGCCTTGTACTTTATTCGTCTTTAAAGCATCCACCGCTAATGAAATAGTAGCTAAAGGCGTTTTTAATTCATGCGTCATGTTATTAATAAAATCACGCTTAATCTCATTCAATTTACGCTGCACCAATAAAGACCTTAAAGTGATAAAAAACGCTGTAAATACAATTAATACAAACAGCACAGCACCCACTATCACCCACCTTAAGGTTTTTAATAAATAGAACCTAACATTTGGCACAATAATTATAATGGTTTCGAAAGGACCAACAGGTTCTATTACATCCTGGGGCATAATGGTAACCCTGGTTTGTAAACTATTAATATCATCTGTATAGGCCTCTTCAAACTTTTTACTCATCAACTCAATCTTGCCTTTCTTATCAGATACAGCAAATTCATAGTTCAACCCTTGCAAGCCATTTTTTTCTAAAGCACCAGAAATTTTTGTTTGTAAATCGCTAAAGCTAAATATATCTGCAACATTGGATTCGTCAAAATTATGTAAATGGTATTCTTCGTTTAAACTTAAGCCTCTTTTTGGCAAGCGTAATGATAAACCACTTGTCATTTTCTTGCTAATATCATTAGAAACAATCAATGCAGATTGATTGATCTTGTCACTCAACTGATTCTTTTGAAGAATAAATAAACCTGTCTCTTATACACATCTGACGCTGCCGACGATACTCCTT
>CAWULX010000189.1:0-2800 GCA_963923775.1 uncultured bacterium | reverse complement strand
GGTGCAATAATGTAGGTATTATGTATTTGAATTAAGGGTGCATCTTCTAGAATGGAAAGTTTATTGTCTGCTTCTACAAAACCCATCGACGAAGGCTTAACAATGTATTCATTATTGGGTTCAGCACTTGGAATGGTAGAAAAATAATCTTTCCATTGAGCATTGTCTTTATTGCTGCCAGATTTTGGTATAAAATGTGCTTGGTTTTTTTGTGTGAAGCCAGCATATAAACTATTACTTGTAGTAGCATTTTGTTTCTCTTCAGTAAAAGGTTGCTGAACGGCATCTAAGCTTTGAATAGAAGCGTCCAATGAAAAATCCAATGAAGGAGCAATGCTAAACTGCGCTAAAGCATGCTTTACAGCAGCTTGCACAAATGCGTAAATAATTTTATCGTCTTCAAATTTTATTTCCTGTTTGGTAGGATGCACATTGATATCTACTTGTGCCGGATCTACATCTATGTATAAAATATAACTTGGAAAGTTTTCTTTGGGTATTAGTCCTTCAAAAGCATTGGCTACTGCATGATGCAAGTAAGCACTTTTGATAAATCTGCGATTCACAAAAAAGTATTGATCACTTCTTGTTTTTTTAGCAGTTTCGGGCTTACCCACAAATCCTGCTATATTCAAATAATCGGTGTGTTCGCCTACTGCTACTAATTTGGCATTATAACTATTGCCTAGTACCTGAATAGCTCTTTGTTTAAAACTTCCACCTTCCCAATGAAATACTTCTTGTCCATTATTGTTTAAACTAAAAAATATTTCAGGAAAAGCTAGTGCTACTCTGGTAAATTCGTCAATAATATGTTTTAATTCTGCAGCATTGCTTTTTAAAAAGTTTCTTCTAGCGGGTACATTGAAAAATAAATTTTTCATACTTATGCTAGTACCCACTGGACAAGCTGTTGCGGAACTTTCAACTATCTTACTATTTTCTACAATAACTTCTGCACCTGTTTCGTCTTCTTCTCTTCTTGTTTTCAGATGTACTTGAGCAACGGCAGCAATAGAGGCTAGTGCTTCTCCTCTAAAGCCCATGGTTCTAATTTGAAACAAATCTTCAATGGTGCTAATCTTACTGGTTGCATGTCTTCCAAAAGCGTTTTGAGCATCTTTGGGACTCATGCCCTTCCCATTGTCAATTACTTGGATTAAAGCCTTTCCTGCATCATTGATAATTAATTGAATTTTGGTGGCACCAGCATCTACCGCATTTTCCAACAATTCCTTAACGGCACTTGCTGGTCTTTGTATCACTTCGCCCGCCGCAATTTGGTTGGCTATATGATCAGGTAATAAATGTATTGTTTCGGCCACTTTTACTCTTTTTGAAGTGTGTAAAAGTAGTAAATTTGCCACTTAAAATTTCATCTTATGATAAGATCGGCAGACATTCAAAAATTACCCCATCATTACCTACCCAAAGACTTTATTTTAACCGATTGGGACTGCCTTGAACCCTATTTTAAAGAATTATTGGAGAGGCCAATTGATGACGCTGCTGGACTTGAAAAATGGCTAAAAGACCTAAGTGAGTTAGAGGCGTTTATAAGTGAAGATGCTTGTTGGAGGCAGATCAAAATGACCTGTGATACCACGGATAAAAGTTTGGAAGAAGCGTTTAACTTTTTTTGCATGGAGATTCAACCCAAAATGCAACCTTATGCAGATGCTTTGAATAAAAAACTAATAGCTTGTCCATTTACTAAAACTTTGGACAAGGATACTTATTTTACTTATTTAAGATCTGTTCAAAAAAGTATTGATTTATTTAGAACTGAAAATATTGCTATTCAATCCGAGCTAAGTGTTCTGCAACAACAATATGGAGTGATCGCTGGCAAGATGACGATCACTCATGAGGGACAGGAATACACTTTGCAACAAGCTGCACAATTTTTAGAGAGCGAGGATAGAAGTATCAGAGAATCTGTTTATAGAAAAATACAAGAAAGAAGATTGGAAGATAAAAAAGCTATGCATGATTTATTTTCTAGTTTGATAGAAAAAAGAAATCAGGTAGCCATTAATGCAGGCTTTGCAAATTATAGAGATTATAAGTTTGTTGAGTTAGGCAGGTTTGATTATGCCAAAGAAGATTGCTTTCAATTTCATGAAGCAGTGAAATTGCATGTACTTCCATTGATTGATAAAATATATGCTAGAAAAAAACAAAAACTAGGCTTAGATGTTTTAAAACCTTGGGATACAGAAGCAGAGCCAGCAGGAACAAAACCATTAAGACCCTTTACCGATGGGAAAGATTTGTATGAAAAATCAGTGGCTTGCTTTGAACAATTACATCCTTTTTTTGCTGATTGTTTAAAGAAGATGAACGCTTTAAAGCATTTTGATTTAGAGAGTAGAAAAGGAAAAGCACCAGGTGGATACAATTGTCCATTAGCTGAATCTGGAGCCCCTTTTATTTTTATGAATGCTGCTGGTCAAATGAGTGATGTGACTACCATGGTGCATGAAGGTGGTCATGCTGTTCATAGTTTTTTATCACATAATTTAAGTTTGAGTGCTTTTAAAGAATATCCCATGGAGATTGCCGAAGTGGCAAGTATGTCCATGGAATTATTTACAATGGATCATTGGCAATCATTCTTTGACAATGTATCAGATTTGAATAGGGCTAAAGAACATCAGCTTGAGCGCACAATTACTATATTTCCATGGATAGCGATTATTGATAAGTTTCAACATTGGGTGTATGAACATCCAACACATAGTATTGAAGAGCGCACTGCTACTTGGACGAGTATATTAAAAGAATTCTCTACGGGCAG
>CAWULX010000188.1:0-2807 GCA_963923775.1 uncultured bacterium | reverse complement strand
TAAGAGACAGGCTATTAATGGGATACCCTAAATTCTTGATAATAGCTTCTCCCCTTTGATCAAATGTTACACGAAAAATATCAAGCCCCCCTAATCCAGGATGCCCATTGCTACTAAAATATAAACTTCCTTCATAAAAAGTTGGGAAAAGTTCATTACCGGCGGTATTAATTTCTTGACCTATATTGGTTGTTGGTTTCCAAGAACCATCAGAGTTTTTATCTATATAATAAATATCTGTTCCTCCAAATCCGCCCATTTCATCAGATACATAGAAAAGTCTTTGTCCATCTGGGGTAATAGAAGGATGAAAATAATTAAAACCAGATTTATTAAAGAATAATTTATAAGTAAACCACTTCCCCTCTTTATATTTTGCTTCCCAAATTTCCAACAAATACCCATTTTTGGTTTTATGTCCATTAGTAGTATAATAGGCTGTATTTCCATCTTTAGTAAAAGTAATAGCTCCTATATTTAAATGACCAGGAAATTGTTTTGAAAATAATTCAATAGTGCTATCCAATTTTGATATATAAGGATGAAAATCAATAGACCTATTGAGAATTTTGGTGTCATTACTGGTGCCAAGCATGATATCATTTAAGTCTAATTTTTTTTCTTGCCATTTGCTTATAATAGTAGTGTCATATTTTATGTCTTTAGAATTTCTTAAATAATAAAGTTGTGAATAACTTGCACCATCCCATTTAAATTCTTTAGCGATAATATCTATTTTTTTCTTCTTTCTTTTAACTTCAATCCGATTAGACTCAAAAACAATACCCTCTTTATAAGGAACTGCATTGAATTCGTTATAAGGTGTATTCAATTTTGTTGTGAAAATTTTGTAGTCTAAAGAATCGTCATAGAATTTATTAATATTTTTAAAACCGTATAATCTGGCTACATTTAATAAAGATTTCTTTTCATCCACTATGGTTTCATAAATTTTTTGGGCTTGATTATAGTTGCCTATCATTGCACTCAATTCTGCTAATTGATTTTTTACTTGCGCCCCCATAGAGCTTGCTTTATCAAAATATAATAAAGCACTATCATAAACATTAACCATACGATAAGCTTCTGCCAAATTTTTAAAGACACTACTATCTTTTGTATTAGGAGCTTTGATATTCAGTATATAAGATTTATAAAGTGGAATTGCATAAGCATATTTCAATAAACTAAAATGCTTATTAGCTTCTTTTAATATTCTCTTGCTTTTATAATACCCATTTTGAGAGTATATAGAAGAGGTGAGTAAAATAATTACCAATAAAATAATAATTTTTTTCATTGAATAGGCATTATTTGTTTATTGTATAACATATTATTTATTTTAAAAATAGCGTGTCGATTTAACTTTTGATCTATTCTTGCCAACTTCATATCTAAATAATAATTCGTGAGATCCATTATTATAATATTTTAAAGGAGATATTGTAATATCATAAGCATAACCTATTCTTAAATTTTCATTGAACTGCAATTCAGCCATTGCTACTATTGCATCACCTGTTCTATAAGAAAAACCTAATCCAATCATATCTCTCAACCAAACATTAGTGTTTAAATCAGCTTCAATGGGAGCACCCCCCACTGCTTTTATTAGAGTGGAAGGTTTAATTTTTACATCACTATTAATATTAAATACATAACCCGTTGTAAAAAATATATGTGTGCTATTTAATTTTTGTAATCCTGAACGAATTATATCTAATGCAGTTAATCTTGAACTTAAGGCATTAGGGATAGATATTCCAGCATAAAATTGATTTGTATTATAATAAATTCCCAATCCAAGCGAAGGCAACCATTTATTAAAATTTGAATAAAATGCAGGATCATTAGGAGTATAGCGATCTTGTACATTTAAAAGATCTATACGATAATTCATTAGCCCCATATTTAATCCTCCGGATAAAATACCATTTTCAGATACTTGTATATGTGTAGCTAGCATCATATTCATACCATCAGCTTTTTCAACCCCTAACCTATCATCATACAATTGCAAACCCCATCCTAAATTTTTATCTTTAAATGCACCATCAACAGAGACTGAAGTAGTTTTCGGAGCACCTGCTAATCCCACCCATTGATTTCTTTGATAAAAATTAAAACTAGTAGCTTCTCTATTTCCAGCATAAGCAGAATTTATACCTAACATATTATACATATATTGTGAATACATTGGTTCGGTTTGAGCAACTACTTTATTTCCTACAAATGACATTGTAACCACTATCAAGTATAAATATTTCATTTTCATTTCTTATCTTACAATGGTTAAGGATGCCGCAAATTTTCTTGTAACTCCATTTATATCTGTGGCTTCCACTATATAATAATAAGTGCCTTCTGGAACATCTTCTCCTATAAAATTGCTAACTCCCTTACCCTTCCAATCATTTCGATAATCGGAATTACTATACACTTCATTACCCCAACGATTAAATACTTTAACAGCGATAACAGTACCAAAAGGTCGCTTAATAATCCATATATCATCTATGCCATCATTATTTGGAGAGAATCCTCCAGCTATACTTACTTCCACTTTTGGTATTTCAAATGGTGTAGGCTTTCTAGTTGTATCAAGAGTTGAATTAATTAAGGTAGCATCTGTTGAATTCAAATTAACTAATCCATAATTTGTAGGGGCTTTAACCACCGCTGTATTTTCAAAATTACCTGATTGATTTGATTGAACTTTAATTGATAAAATTATTGAATCTTCTTTCTTTGGATCTAAGGCAGACTGTATTAATAACAAATCAGTATTTGAAATACCATCGTAATTT
>CAWULX010000187.1:0-2830 GCA_963923775.1 uncultured bacterium | reverse complement strand
CTTCTTGTTATTACGATAACAAAGATCAAATGTATCCACAAGTAGTTGTGGCTGCGTGCGATACTGCTACAGTGAATTATAGTACTACAGTAAAAACCATCTTGGCTACTAATTGTAACGGATGTCACAGTACAGCAGCAGCTCCTTCCAGTGGTGGTGGTATTGCATTAGATACATACACAGGCGTAAAAGCCTATGTGACAAATGGCAAATTATATGCTTCCATGGCTCAAAACGGAATGGCATCACCCATGCCAAAGAATATGGCAAAGCTAGATAATTGCACCATTAATAAAATTGCCGTATGGATTAATCGCGGCGCATTAAATAATTAATTATGAAAAAAATCATCCTTGGCCTTTCTTGTTTTGTATTATTACAAAGCATTTCTACTACTGTAGCTGCACAAAAAGTATATGCCACTAAAACTGGTCAATTGTTTTTTAATGCAACAGGTGGGATTGAAAAAATTGCAGCAGTGAATAATCAAGTAGATTCAAAATTTGTAGATGCCACAGGGCAAATAGTGTTAGCCGTATTAGTAAAAGGATTCAAATTTGAGAACCAATTGATGGAAGATCATTTTAATGAGAACTATATGGAAAGCACACAATTTCCGAAAGCAGATTTTAAGGGCTATATCAAAAATATCAAAGAAGTAGATTTTACTAAAGATGGTAATTATCCAGTAACAGTAGAAGGTGCTTTAACTATACACGGAGTGAGTAAGCAAGTAAGTACCAAAGGTAATATGCAAGTGCAAGGTGGAAAGCCAATACTCACAGGTGAGTTTAGTGTTACTATCAAAGACTACGGCATTAAAGGATTGTATATAGGAGAAAAAATTGCAGCAGATGCAAAAATTAAAGTGAATTGTAAATATCAAAATTAGCATCATTCATAAAATTAGTACCATGTTGCAAAAGCGCCTCTTATTTTTTTTACTATTTATAATAGTTTTTCAAAGCATAAACGCTCAAAATATTGACTTGTTCTCTGAGAATAGTTCTTTATCAAATAGAGATATTGTTACTGGAACATTTAAATCTACTAGAATTGTGAATGGACAATCTATTGAAAATGTGGGAGCAGGTGTATTAGATTTTAGAATCTTACACCGTTTTGGAACCATTAATCAAGGATCATATAATTTATTTGGATTAGATCAAGCTACCATGCGTATTGGGTTGGATTATGGTATTAATTCAAGACTAATGATTGGTGGCGGAAGAAGCACTTATGAAAAACAATATGATGCTTTTGTAAAGTATAGAATTATTCGTCAACAAAGTGGAGAGAGAAATATTCCATTAAGTGTGAGTTATGCAGGAACTACTATTTATAAATCTTTAAAAGATGTGGTAACAACTTACGAGCCTTATAAAACAGATAGATTAAGTTTTGCGCATCAGGTATTGGTGGCAAGTAAATTAAACGACTATGTATCTGTTCAGTTTACGCCCACATTAGTGCACTATAATATGGTAGAGCATAAAACTATTCCAAATGATTTTTATTCATTAGGATCTAGTTTTAGAATAAGAGTGAGTCCAAGAGTAAATATTACTACAGAATACTATCACCGATTTGATAAATTAACAGGATACTATGATCCTTTAACCATTGGCGTGGATATTGAAACTGGAGGGCATGTGTTTCAGTTACATGTTACCAATTCTACAGGTATGACAGAGCGTACTTTTATTAATGAAACTACTGGCTCTTGGGGAAAGGGTGATTTAAGATTTGGATTTAATATTTCAAGAGTGTTTACTGTTAGAAAACCAAAAGAGTTAAGAGGATTTTAAGAGCCCGGACTCATAAAAAAATGAATATGAAAAAAGCGATAGGTTTAGTGTTGATCTTTATTGTACTATTTGCAGCTGCAGGTTATTACTATGTGTTTGTATATGCAAAGAATCATCATAGAGATGTACAAGCAGAAAAATCTATTGTGGTGGTGGCAGATTCATTGAGCGCTGCTTTTGGTGAAGATGAAGCAAAAGCCAATGCTGCGTATTTAAATAAAGCCATACAGGTAACGGGCGCTATTATTAATATCGATAAGAATCAAGCAGGACAAACTACAATCTTGGTAGGCAACAAAACTGCTTTCTCTAATGTATCCATCACTTTAACCGCGCCACTACCCTCTAAGTATGGCGTTGGATCTACCATTACCGTAAAAGGTGTTTGTACAGGTTTTTTGAGTGATGTAGTAGTTACAGAAGGTGTGGTGCAATAAGGCCTGAGTCTGTCTGGTCGATAATATATCCCCGCGCTGCAGTTTCACTTATAAGTGAAAAGCTGTAATGGCAAAACATTTACACATCTGTAATTACATCAAATCCTTTGAAGCTTCCAACAATTGCGAGGCCTAAGATCGAAACAGCGGCATTTTTATTCTTGATCTTTTTGGCTATTTGATTAATAGTTGCTCCAGATCCTACCGCATCGTCAATCAATAAAATCTTATTATACTGAATTGAATCAGGAATGGTAAAAGTTAAATCTGCATTATTAATACGCTCTTCAATTTTTTGTAAAGATTTTTGAGGAACTGCAATAAGTCCAGAAATTTTCCTGATATGAATCAATGGCAAATCAATTTCTAGCCCCTCCTGCAAGTATTGCATTAATTGGGTTTCTCTTTTAATGGTAGGAGGAATAAATCCAATAGCTTCAATTTGATGAGCTTCCAAAAATGCACTTAGTTTACACTTAATCTCATTTAAGAGTATGCGCATTAGAAAAATGTTTTGTCCTTGTTTTGCAAAATGAAGAATTGTTCCAAGTTTAGTTTTTCCAAATCGTTCAATTGCATAGAAGT
>CAWULX010000186.1:0-2840 GCA_963923775.1 uncultured bacterium | reverse complement strand
TGACTACATCAGATAAGGCTTTGATGCCTTTCCCTGCATTGAAAATGGGTCCTGGTGATTCCGCTAGAAGCCATACTGCAGATGAATTTATTTTTATTAAAGAGATTGAAGAAGGCGTTTTAACTTATATACAATTACTTTCAACTATTTTTACATCATGAGTAAGCTTTGGCAAAAAAACAGTAAAGTAGCAGCTTCAGTAGAGTCTTTTACTATTGGAAATGATCAGGCAATGGATTTATACCTTGCCCCATATGATGTATTAGGTTCTATTGCGCATACTACTATGTTATCTGAAGTAGGTTTATTAACTGCAGACGAGCAAGTACAATTAAAAAATGCTTTAATTGATATTTATAAAAGTATTGAGACAGGTAATTTTGCTTTAGAAGAAGGTGTGGAAGATATTCATTCTCAAGTGGAGATTTTATTGACCCAAAAGCTAGGAGATATTGGAAAGAAAATTCATAGTGCAAGAAGTAGAAACGATCAGGTTTTAGTGGATTTAAAATTATTCCTAAGAGCAGAGATTATTTCATTAAGTAAATCTGTACAATCACTTTTTGAATTATTACAAGCTAAAAGTGAAGCGCATAAAAACGACTTGTTACCTGGTTATACTCATTTACAGTTAGCGATGCCATCTTCTTTTGGTTTATGGATGGGTGCTTATGCTGAAAGTTTAGTGGATGATATGACTATATTACAAGCAGCTTTCACGGTAGTCAATAAAAATCCTTTAGGTTCTGCAGCAGGTTACGGTTCTTCTTTCCCCATTAATAGAACTAGAACTACTGAATTATTGGGTTTTGAATCGCTTAATTATAATGTAGTATATGCTCAAATGGGCAGAGGAAAAGCAGAGAGAATTACAGCAAGCGCTATGGCAAATATTGCTGATACCTTGGCTAGATTAAGCATGGATGCTTGTTTGTTTTTAAATCAAAATTTTGGCTTTATTAGTTTTCCAGAGGAATTGACCACTGGTTCTAGTATTATGCCACATAAGAAAAATCCAGATGTGTTTGAATTAATCAGATCTCATTGCAATAGAATTAAAGCTTTGCCTAATGAGATTATGATGATGACTACTAATTTACCATCAGGATATCATAGAGATCTACAATTATTAAAAGAACATTTATTTCCTGCATTGCAGCAATTAAGATCTTGTATTGATATGGCAAGTTTGATGATTCAGCATATGGAAGTAAAGAAAGATTTATTAGAAGATGCTAAATATCAATATTTATTTAGTGTGGAAGAAGTTAATAAATTAGTTTTAGGAGGTATGCCATTTAGAGATGCTTATAAAAAAGTGGGCTTAGATATTGAGGCAGGTAAATTTACTTATTCAACACAAATAGCACATATACATGAAGGAAGTATTGGTAAGCTTTGCAATGAAGAAATTGCCAAAGAAATGAAGAAAGTAGTAGCTTTAATGCCTGTAGAAAAAATTACTCAACAATTAAATAAGTTAATTAACCGTTAGAAATTTATTATGAAAAAAGGATTACTAATTTTATGTTTGACTGTAAGTTTATTTGCCTCTGCGCAAATCAAAAAAGCAATTCCTACAGTAACCAATATTAAGATAGCGGTTAATAACACTGCTACAAATGCAATGAAGTCCACTAAGGATAGTGCATCCTATGCATTAGGTTATAGAATTGCTCAAAGTATGAAAGGACAAGGTTTGCAAGAGATTAATATGGCTATTTTTGAACAAGGTTTTAAAGCAGGTGTTCAAGCTAAGCCCGTTATTCCTGATAGCCTTTTAGATGTATGTATTAAAAACTACCAAGATAAAATGATGAACGAAAAAATCGCAGCTAATAGAGCTGCAGGAAAAGCTTTCTTAGAAGAGAATGCTAAAAAGCCAGGTGTTGTTAAATTAACAAGCGGATTGCAATACCTTATTTTAAAAGAAGGTACTGGAACTGAAAAGCCTACATTAAAAAGTACTGTAAGATGTCATTACCATGGCACTTTAATTACTGGGGAAGTGTTTGATAGTTCTGTACAAAGAGGAGAGCCAATAAGCTTCCCTTTAAGTGGTGTTATTAAAGGATGGCAGGATGCTGTTCAATTAATGACTGTAGGAAGTAAGTGGAGATTATTTATCCCTTCAGAATTAGCCTATGGCGAGCGCTCTGCTGGTGCTTTAATTGGTCCTGGATCTACTTTGATATTTGATGTTGAATTATTAGATATTAAGTAGTCTAAAATAATCGACGAAAAAGCCCTGAATAGTGAACTATTCGGGGCTTTTTATTGTGATTATATGGTAATTTTGCTACTGAAAAGAAAATTCACCTTATGAGACTTAAAGCAGTTGTTTTTATTAGTTTATTCGCTCTTGTTTCGGCTTGTACTCCAAACAATGTACAAACCGATGCCACCATTGGAAAAATCTTGGACAGTGCGGGTATGTATGGAAGCTTTGCTTTGTTAGATAACGGTACAGAGCAATTTCTGATTCATAATTTAGCTGCTTATAAGGATTCAGCTATTGCGCCACTTAATAGTTTTTTCTTAGTTCCTGCATTAATGGCTTCTGAGAAAGGTATCTTTAATCAAAATAAAAGTACTTTGATCAATTTGGATTCTTCTAGTGGCTATCAAAATTTAATCCAACAATTAGGAAGACCTGCTATTTTAAAAGCGATTGATTCTTTGCATTATGGTAAGGGTGTAGTGAGTGCAGATATGAGTAAATTTTGGTCTGATAATTCTTTAAGAATTACTCCTGATGAACAATTAGGCTTCATTAAAAAATTATATTTTAATCAACTATATTTTCAAAAAAGAGCTCAAGAGATAGTCAAAACAATGAT
>CAWULX010000185.1:0-2844 GCA_963923775.1 uncultured bacterium | reverse complement strand
AAGTCTTTGGTAAATAGTATGTTACTTCCACCACCTAGCAATAAATAAGGCTTATTTTGATGGGTACACCAGCTTATTGCTTCATCAACTTCATCTTTTCTTTTTACAGTGCAGAAATAGCTGGCTGTAGCTTTGCAACCAAAGCTATTGTATTTAGATAATTCTATGTTTTCTTGAATGAGCATTGATTAATTAGGGTCTATGTCTAAAATAATTTGAACTGTTTTATATCTTGGATGAACTTGAATTAATTGTAAATAATGTAGTAATTGTCTTTTAGCTATATTTAATTGCTCAGCTTTAGGAGAGATTTTAATACAAAGTTCCCAAATATATTTATTTCGAATTCTATTAATGACAGGTTGTGCTGGTCCTAAAACAGTTTTTTGAATAGCTGGGTCCAATGACAATAAAAAATGATTACATGCTTCTTCGGCAGTGGTATTGTCCTTGTGTTTAAAAAGTATACTTACAAATCTACTAAAAGGAGGGTAAGCAAAATGTTTTCTATTTAATATTTCAAATTCATAAAATTTAAAATAGTCATGTTCTTGTACCATTTTAATCACCGGATGTTGCACTTGACTAACTTGAATAAGTACTTTTCCTTGATCATTTTTTCTTCCAGCTCTTCCACTCACTTGCTCCATCATTTGAAAAGCCCTTTCGTTTACCCTGTATTGATTAAAGTTCAGTAAACTATCTGCATCCACAATACCTACCAAATTTACATGTTCAAAATCAAGTCCTTTTACTACCATTTGGGTGCCCACTAAAACATCAATCTGTCTTTTTTCAAATTGCTGAATGAGTTGATCATGTTCGTTTTTGCCTTTTATATTATCCAAATCCATTCTGGCAATATGAATATGCGGCAGTGCCTTACTTAGTTTTTCTTCGATTTGCTCTGTTCCAAAATTCTTTTGTTTAAAATCTTGTTTACCACATGCTTCGCAAGTAGTTACTATGGGATAGGTCGCCCCACAATAATGACAAGATAAAAGGTTTTTAGCCTTATGATAGGTCAGGGTTACATCACAATGATGACAATGGGGTATCCAGCCACAGGTTTGGCAAATCATATAAGGTGCATAGCCTCTTCTATTTTGAAATAAAATCACCTGTTTGTTATTGGCTACTGTTTCTTGTATAGCTTTTAATAAAGCTGGAGTGAGCACTGTAGTTGTATCTATTTGTTTTTTAGTATCTATAATTTCTATTGTAGGAAGACTTCCTTGACTGTATCTTTCATTTAAATAAACATAACCATATTTTTTTTGTTGTGCATTATAATAGGTTTCAATACTTGGTGTAGCTGACCCTAATATTACTTTAGCGCCAATTTGATTAGCATAATAAATAGCGGTATCTCTTGCTTGATATCTTGGTGCGGGATCTTGTTGTTTATAAGAAGCATCATGCTCTTCATCAATGACTATTAAGGATAAATCTTTATAAGGTAGGAATAAGGCTGATCTTGCGCCTAATACAATCTTGATTTCTCCTGTTTTTACTTTGTTCCAAATTTCAACACGCTCATTTGGATTAAATTTAGAATGATAAATAGCTATACTATTTCCAAAATACATTTTTAATCTTCTGATCATCTGAGCAGTTAAAGCAATTTCTGGTAACATATATAAAGCCTGCTTTCCAGAAGCGATCATATCATTTATTATAGAAACATAAAGCTGTGTTTTACCACTACCTGTAATGCCATGTAGTAAACATACTGCGTGCGATTGCATCTGCTCTTTTAAACTAGTCAAACTATTTTTTTGAACATCACTTAACTCAATAGATTCATCCGAATCAATTGTTTGGCTAATTATTCTATCAACTTTCCTTTTTTCTGCAATTAAAATTCCCTTTTCTATTAAAGCTTTTAATTGCGCATGACTAGCATTGGATTTCTGAAGAAGATCTTTTTGTAAAACGGTTCCTTCCGTTTTAAGTAGATGTAAATAAGCAAGTAATAATTCTAGTTGCTTCGGGGCCCTTGTCCAATCATTTAATAAAACTTCTAAATTTGATTCTTTTTTGTATGTTGGGTCCAGATGTATGATAGTTTCTTCTTTGATGGTGTATTTATCCACCATATTCTCTTGAACCAAACAAATGCCTTTTTGAATTAATTTATTCATTACTGGATATACAGATTTCCTATCCAATAATTTTTGAATTTCTAATAAGTTCAATACTTTTTTAATTTCTAATGCTTCGCTAATAATATATTCTGCATCAGATAATTGATGTACGTCAGGGGTATACGATTCATTTAAAACAAAAACACTTTCACTGGAAATTTTTAGATGACTTGGTATGGCAGCCTGCATTACTTCGCCCTCTGTGCATAAATAATATTTGGCCATCCATTCCCATAAAGCCAATTGTTCTGGAAAAACAATAGGTGCTTCATCTAAAATGCCTAAGATTGCTTTGGTTTTAAATCCTATTTCTTTTTGATGAATAATTTTTTTGACAATACCAGCATATCTTTTATTAGCTCCCAAAATTACTTCCACACGCATACCCACTATAATCTCTTCCTGTAATGACTCAGGAATAGACCAGGTATAATTCTTTGGTAAAGCGAGTGGTATAATAATTTCGGCAAACATGCTTTAGTTCTGTTTTGGATAAGTTCTGTATCTTCTTAATCCTTCATCCATCATTTGGTATACTTTATCTTTTAAAAGTTCTACATCCTCCATAGAATAATCATCTACGGAGACAGTAGGTAAGTAAACTACTCTGTTTTTTCCAGGAGTTAAAGTGAATACACTAGAGAAATGCATTCTGTCTACTGCATCTACTAATAAAATAGGTTGAATAGGAACTTGC
>CAWULX010000184.1:0-2863 GCA_963923775.1 uncultured bacterium | reverse complement strand
TATTGTAGTAATAAAATACAAATAAAAAGTCTTGAATGTAACTGTGTAAATGAGTAATCAAATAAATATAAACGAATTACAATTAAAGTACTTAGAGCTTGAAACCTTATTGGATATTACCAATGAGTTAAACTCTTTTGAAAATGTCTCTGTATTATTACAAGAGATATTAATAAAGTCTTGTGCTGTATTAAATGCTTCTTCTGGAATGATTTTAATACATAATGAGAATTCTGATTTATTTCAAATTGAAGCTGAATTTAATATAGATGTAGACGCCTTAAAGGGTGTTATCTTTAATAAAAAGCGTGGGTTTTTTAATGATGTTTATCAAAATAGAAAAGCTCTTCATATCCAAATTTCAGGAGACCCTTTTTTATCTAAAACCAACTGTACATATGGTTTAATTGCACCACTATTAGATAAAAAAGATTTAGCTGGGGTAATTGTTTTATTTGATAAAGAATCAAGAGCTGGTATCTCTCCATTTGATGAATCAGATACCAATATGCTCTCGGCCATAGCTACTCAAGCTGGCGTTGCTTATAACAATATCAAACTGATAGAAAATATCAAAGAAGCTAAAACCTTCAACGATAACGTCATGCAGTCTATTGTAACAGGCGTATTTACCACTAATTTAATGGGTGAAATAAACCATGTTAATAGGGCAGCAGCTTCTATTATTAATTTAGAAAGAGAAGAGGTCATTGGGAATCACTATGAGTATGTTTTTGAATCTAATGAAATTATCAATGCATTGATTTCAAAATGCGAAGAAGTGCTGGAGACTATTTCAGAGTCTGAAATACAAATTAATTGTAATGGAAAATCTACTTCGGTTAATATTTCAGTTTCCCCATTATTGAACGATCAAAATGAACCCATTGGATCGGTTGTGGCTATGGAAGATTTATCTAATTTGGATAAATTAAAATCTACTTTTAAAAAATATGTTTCAAAGCAAATTGTGGATCAGCTTTTAGTCAATGATGAAATGTTGAATTTAGGAGGTCAGGAGCAAGAAGCAACAATTTTATTTTCAGATATAAGAGGATTTACTTCTATGTCAGAAACTATGCATCCAAATGAAGTGGTAGAAACGTTGAATGAATATTTTAATTTAATGATTGAAATAATATTCAAGTATAACGGAACATTAGATAAAATTATTGGAGATGCCTTGATGGTAATTTATGGAGCACCTAATTCTACAGAAAAAGACACTGAAAATGCTGTTTTAACTGCAATTGAAATGCAGGAAAAATTAATCGAATTTAATCAACAAAGAATTATTCACTCTAAATTGCCAATTACCATTGGGATAGGTATAAATAGAGGTAAAGTTATTAGTGGAAATATTGGTTCAAGACAACAAATGAACTTTACGGTTATTGGTGATTCTGTTAATCTAGCATCAAGATTGTGTTCGGTTGCTAAAGCAGATGAAATAATTGTATCAGATGCAGTTTGGAAGCAAATAAAAACCAATAAAGTTTTTAAGAATAGAAAATTAAACTCAGTAAAAGTAAAAGGAAAAGCTAAGCCAATTGAGATTAAAGAAATTTTATACAAGAGACCAGAATTTAATTATGAAGTAGCTTATGGTATGATTGAAGATTTTTTAATCAATCATTTGCCAAAAGAATATACTTATCATACTATACATCATATAAGAGATGTGGTGGTACAATCCGAGAGAATTGCTAAAAAGGAAAAAATCAATAAAGAAGATATTGCAGATTTAAAATTAGCTGCTTGGCTACACGATGTGGGATATATCTGGGAACCTTCAAGACATGAAGCTAGGGGTGCAGAATATGCCACAACAGTTTTAAATGCACTAGATTTTCCTGCCCAAAAAATTAATAGAATTACCGGCATGATTATGGCAACAAAGATACCACAAAGCCCTAAAAATTTATTAGAACAAATAATTTGTGATGCAGACTTAGATTATTTGGGCAGAGAAGGATATGAAGAAAATAGCTTGTTGCTATTACAAGAATTAAGACTTAAAAAAGAAGTTACCGAATTAGATTGGTTGAAAATACAAGACCAATTTTTAACTAAACATGCATATTTCACTAAAACATCAAATGCTACAAGAAATAAATTAAAGGCAGAAGTTTTGGAAAAAATTAAATCAGCATTAAAAAACTAAAATTATGGCAGAAGCAGGACATAGCTCAAATAAGTTACATTTTCAATTAGATAGAATTTCATTTTTTACAGATGGCGTTTTTGCAATTGCAATAACCTTATTAGTAATTGAATTTAAAGTGCCAGTTATAGAACATGCAAGTGATGCTGCTTTATGGCATTCTTTAAAAGAGATGTCATGGAAAATGCTAGGCTTTATTATTAGCTTTTGTATTGTTGGATATTACTGGTCGGTTCATCACCGTATATTTGGATATGTAGAAAAGTACACAACAAGACTTTTATGGCTTAATTTATTGTTCTTATTCTCTGTAGTACTTTTGCCCTTTACCTCTGGCTTATTAGGCGAGTATGCTGCAGATTCAGAATTACATTTACCTTATGCAGTATATGTAATCAATATATGCCTAACTGCTACAATGAATGCTATTTTATGGTTTTATTTAACCAATCATAATTTAGATTTATTCACTCATAAGATTTCTAAAGAAAGAATTTTATTAGGATTCTATTTTACATTGGTAGTGCCTATTATATTTTTAATTTCTTTAGGCGTTGTTTTTATAAACCCAACCATTGGTAGACTTATTCCATTACTCATCCCTTTTGTCTTAAAATATGGAATGACAGGATTAAGTGCTAGGGCAACTGCAAATGAAAAAAAATAAATAAATTAACGATAACACAATGAAAAAAATAT
>CAWULX010000183.1:0-2879 GCA_963923775.1 uncultured bacterium | reverse complement strand
AAGGGTCCCGATGCTATTGCTAAATTTGGTGCAAAGTATAAGCACGGAGTTGTGTTGGTTAAACTCAAAAAAGCTAAAAAGTAAGTCCAAAAAATAACCCTCGAATTTCGAGGGTTATTTTTTTATGGGTTGTTATTGTTATTATTATTTTGCGGAGGTCGATTATTAGGTCTCGGCCTATTATTATTGTGTCGTTGGCCATTGTTGTTGGGGCGTGGTCCGTTGTTTCTATTTTGATCTCTTCTTCTGCGATCGTTTTTTTCTAAACTCTTTAAACTAATTTGACCTACTAATTCAACAAAGCTATTTTCTACTTCTTTTACTTTATTACTGGTTAATTCAACAGCTTGTAATTCATCAACAATTACACCTTGTTGATTTAAACGTTTTATTTCTTTAACTCTTTGAATAGTTAAAGGGTAATGTTTGGTATTGTTTGGTAAGGTATACCACATTAAATTTTTGAAAATATCTTTCTTAATCAAGAAAGCTTGACCCATGGCAGTTTGTAAAGTATCTGCATAATCTGGGAAATCTTGTAATGCATCCAAGTAGGTATCTAATTCAAAATTCAAACAACATTTTAAACGACCACATTGACCACTTAATTTGGTTTGATTAATAGAAAGGTTTTGGTATCTAGCAGCAGTAGTATTCACACTCTTGAAATCGTGTAACCAAGTGCTACAACATAACTCTCTACCACAACTTCCAATACCACCTAACTTAGCAGCTTCTTGTCTGATACCAATTTGACGCATTTCCACTTTTACTTTGAACTCCCCGGCGAAAATTCTAATTAATTCTCTAAAGTCAATTCTGTCATCTGCTGTATAAAAGAAAGTAGCTTTTTTGCCATCTGCTTGTAATTCTACTTCACTTAGCTTCATCGCTAATTTCAAGTTGCTTGCATGGGTACGGCTTCTCGCTAAAATAGCTGCTTCCCTGCTTTTGCTTATTTTAAATGCTTCAATATCTCTTTCGTTACTAGCTCTTACTATCTTCTTCATCTCCGCGCTAAACTCGTCCACGCCTCTTTTCTTCATTTGAATACGCACTAGCTCTCCAGTAATGGAAACTTCGCCCACATCAAAACCATTCACCCCTTCTACGGTAACATAGTCGCCTTTCTCAAAATGTTGTAAAGTAAGATTTCTGAAAAATTCTTTTCGGCTGCCTTGTTTAAAGCTCACTTCCAAAACCTTACATTGACTTTCTGCATCGTCAATGGGTAGGTCGCGCAACCAATCGTGTACATTCAACCTGTTACATCCTCCTGTGCTACAGCCGCCATTACTTTGGCAACCTCCTGGTTTCCCAGTTCCGCAAGATCCACATCCCATATATAGTAAGTTCAGACTGTTAAAAATGATAAATACCTAAGACTAGTTCAACTTTTCTCTACACTTTTTAGCCTAGCCTTCTGTCAAAATTAAGGTTTTGTTCTGAATGATATGGTAGAACTTGATTCCCAAGGCCATAAATAGCATTTTGGGGTTGGCATTACGCTCAATATAGTAGACAGCTTTGTCTAGCTCTTGTATCATGGCTTCTAATTGACCCACACCAGCAATTTTATTGATTCTTAAGGCAAAATCCTTTAAATCTGGGTCTAAATGAAGGTCTTTTCCCAATACTTTTAAGCGAATACTTTGCTCCAATAAGTGGTTAAAGTACTTTAAAAATTGTTTTTGAGGCTCTCTACCCATTTTGCTGGTTTCATCCACCCATTTGGCTTGTGCTACTGGCCCATTTTTTAAAATAGCATTTAGCCATTCTCTAATCTGGGCTAAAAAATCGGCATCACTATGTTGTAGTAAATGTAGGGCTTCTCTGTAATTACCATCTGCCATTAAAGCCACTTGAGCTGCTTTTTCTGGAGCAATACCTGCTCTTTCAATTAATGCCTTTTCAATTGACGCTGCAGATAACCTGGGTACCCTAATTAATTGGCATCTACTTAAAATGGTTGGTAAAATATTTTCTTCTGAAGCTGCTACTAAAATAAAAATAGTATTTGCTGGAGGTTCTTCTATGAGTTTCAATAATTTGTTTCCTTCCTTCCCTAAATATTCGGGCATCCACATTACTAAAACCTTATAATCACTTTCAAAGCTTTTAAAAGATAATTTTTTGATAATCTCATTGCATTCGTCTGCACTAATATTCCCTTGTTTATTCTCTGCTTTAATGAGTTGTAACCAATCAAAGACATTTCCATGAGGATAGCCGTTAATAAAATCTCTCCATGCTTCAATATGATTGGAGCTTAGATTCTTTTGTCCAGGTTTTTCTGTAATGGAGGGAAAAGAGAAGTGTAAATCAGGATGCATTAAAGAGTTAGCTCTTTGATAAGAAGCTAGTTGTGCTATTTCATCGGGTGATGGAATTGTTTCCGTCTCTCTTGGAATACTTACAATGTATTGAGCAAATGCAATGGCCAATGGCAATGCACCTGCACCTTCAGGGCCAATCATCAACATGGCATGGCTAAGCCTTTGATGCTGCACCATTTCCACCAACTGTTGTTGTAATTTTTCTTGACCAATAACCTCACTCAATAACATGCAGCGAAGATAAAGGATAGTTACGTAAGCACCTTATTTTAAGTTATTCAAAATAGCATCGCTATCTGGCTTTATATTGCTTGGAAAATAAGCAATCATTTTACCATTTTCGTCCAATAAAAATTTATTAAAATTCCAGCTAATGCTAGCGTCTAAAACGCCATTCTTAGATTTTTGTGTCAACCATTGATAAATGGCAGCTGTATTGGTTCCTTTAACATCAATCTTATCGGCTAATGGAAAGGTTACGCCGTAATTCTTTTTACAGAACTCAACAATTTCCTCGTTTGATCCTGGCTCTTGTCCGCCAAA
>CAWULX010000182.1:0-2887 GCA_963923775.1 uncultured bacterium | reverse complement strand
AGGATGGAAACCATCTACATCTTTATTTGGATGAATAGCTTCTATAACTTTAGCATCATCAATATGTTTGGGTAAAGGCAATTGAACTAAAATGCCATCTACGTTTTCGTCTTTATTTAATTCCTCAATTTTAGCTAATAGTTCTTTTTCAGAAACTGTTTCTTCAAATCTAAATAAAGAAGAACCAAAGCCAGTCTCTTCACAATTTTTTACTTTGCTAGCTACATAGGTTTCGCTTGCTCCATTGTTCCCCACCAAAATGGCTGCCAAATGAGGGGTTCTTTTACCAGCTGTTTTTAATGCAGTGGTTTGTTCTAATAAACTTGCTTTTACGGCTGCAGAAGCGATTTTACCATCTAATACTAACATGTTGCAAATTTAGTTTATTTTAAGATTGGTTCCGAGTATCTTTGTTACCATAATTTAAAATATGGAACAACAACCCAATCAGCCCTTAAATATTGAGATAAGCGAAGAAATCGCTGAGGGTACTTATGCTAATTTGGCTATCATTACACATAGCAATGCAGAATTTGTAGTAGATTTTGTGAATGTGATGCCAGGCACACCAAAAAGCAAAGTAAAATCTAGAGTAATTTTAACACCCATGCATGCCAAGCGTTTTATGAAAGCAATGGTGGACAATATTGAAAAGTTTGAAGCTGCGAATGGCCCAATTGGGGACATGGAAGCCATAGAAATTCCTATGAATTTTGGAGGTCCAACTGCACAGGCATAATCTTACCAATTCATACCCTGCTCTGCATAACTATAATAACCTTCTGTGCTCACAATAATATGATCGACTAAATGTAGGTCAAAAACCTGAGCACCTTTTTTTACTTTCTCCGTTAAACGATCATCCATACTGCTGGGTCTTAATTGACCACTTGGATGATTGTGACATATAATTAAACCAGTGGCACAATGTGTCAAAGCCGTTTTAAAAATAAGTCTTGGATCTGCAATGGTGCCCGTAATACCTCCTTCACTTAATACTTCTTCATGAATAATTTTATGTGCTTGATTTAACAATAAAATCATGAAATATTCTTTGGGTTCATACTGTAAACTATTTCTAAGGTATTGCACTACATCTGTACTTTGAGTAATAGATTTTGTAGGATAACATGTTTCTAATCTTCTGGAACCTAATTCGATAGCCGCCAAAATGCGAACAGCTTTTACTTTTCCAATGCCTTTAATTTTCAAATTCAAAATATCTTTTAGTGTAAAGCCTGCTAATTTTTTAAAGTTGTGTTGCGTACTTGCTAAAAGTGTACGAGCCATATCAATCGCATTTTGGTTGGCCGTTCCATGTTGTAAAATGATGGCTAGTAATTCGGCTGTACTTAAATGTTTGGCCCCCTTTGTATATAATTTATAGATGGGCTGATCTTCTACTGCCCAATGTTTTATTGAATCCTGCATGTTTAACTTGTTTTGGATGAAAATCCAAAAAATACACAATTAAATTTGGGGTATAAATACTATAAAATTGGATGATATGTGTATAAGTTGGCTACTTGTTGAAAAGTAGCGCTTTTATTATTTAATTCTTTTTAAGCTTCTCTTTAACTTTGAAGCAATACACTACTCCATGAACCCTTCAGTTAAAATATTTGCAGGCACTGGCTCAACTGCTTTAGCAGAAAAAATTGCGCAAAGATTTGGTGCCCCAATAGGTAAAATAAATATTCAAAAATTCAGCGATGGCGAATTCCAGCCTGTGTTTTTGGAAAGTATCCGTGGCGATTATGTTTTTTTAGTGCAAAGTACTTATGCGCCTACAGATAATTTAATGGAGTTGTTATTAATGATTGATGCCGCTAAAAGAGCAAGTGCATATAAAATTATTGCAGTGCTTCCGTATTATGGTTTTGCGCGTCAGGATAGAAAAGACAAGCCTCGTGTGGCAATTGGTGCTAAATTAATTGCTTCCTTATTGGAGACAGCCGGAGCAGATAGAGTGATCACAATGGATTTACATGCTGCACAAATTCAAGGTTTCTTTGATGTGCCAGTAGATCACTTAGATAGTTCTGCTGTGTTTATTCCTTATATAGAATCCTTAAAATTAGAGAACCTTTGTTTTGCTGCACCAGATGTGGGCAGTACAAATAGAGTAAGAGAAGTGGCCAATTACTTTAATGCCGAGATGGTTATTTGTGATAAGCACCGTAAGCGTGCCAATGAGATTGCTAGCATGGTGGTGATTGGAGATGTTACAGGAAAGGACATTGTATTGATAGATGATATTTGTGATACGGGTGGAACTTTGGTTAAAGCAGCATCCTTGTTAAAAGAGAAAGGCGCTAGAACGGTTAGAGCTTTAATTACCCATCCAGTTTTGAGTGGAAAGGCCTTTGATAATATAGAGAACTCCATTTTAGAAGAGCTTGTGGTTTGTGACACCATACCTTTAAAGCAGGAATACTCAAAAATTAAAGTAATTACGGTGGCCGACCTATTTGCCATTGCTATCAGAAATGCCTATGAAAACAAGAGTATTACTAGTTTATTTGTGCATTCTCAATTGAAGGCAAGAGGTTAATAATCAATAACTTATAGAATTAAAAGGAGAGACTTTGGTTTCTCCTTTTTTATTACTTATCTTCGCGCTCCATTATTGAGAACGAATAATGTGTAGCTACTTAGGTAGTTATTATTTTAAAAAGGTCTTTTCTATGAGATGAGCGCAAGCGAATCCCATGTTGCAAAAGAAAATAATTAGAGAAACATGAAAACAGTTACAATCGAAGGACACTTGAGGACCGAAGCTGGCAAAAAAGCCGCCCGCCAACTACGCTCTCAGGAAAACGTGCCAGGTGTAATTTACGGGGGTGCTCAGGAAGTAAATTTTTACGCTCCTGCAAAGGCATTTAAG
>CAWULX010000181.1:0-2922 GCA_963923775.1 uncultured bacterium | reverse complement strand
CAAGAAGATACCAGTTTTGGAGAATTAATACATGCTATGACAGGAGATGCGGTTTCTAATGAAATTCCAGGATTAAAAGAAGTACATGCAGTAGATGCTGCAGGAGTTCATCCTTTATTATTAGCTATTGGTAGTGAAAGATACACTCCTTTCTTAGAGAATAAAGCACCAGCAGAATTATTAACTATTGCCAATCATATATTAGGAACGGGTCAATTAAGTTTAGCCAAGTTTGTTTGGATTACTGCACCTCAAATAAAAAAAGGAGAATCTCTTTCTACACATGATGTTCCTACATTTTTTAAATACATGATGGAGCGCATGGATTTAAAAAGAGATATTCATTTTTATACTAAAACCACCATGGATACTTTAGATTATTCAGGGGAAGGTTTGAATGAAGGTTCTAAAGTAGTGATGGCTGCGTATGGAGATAGTAAAAGAACTTTGTGTGAAACAGTGCCTTCTTTAATTTCGAATCATTTGATTAATGCATTTTGTGTAATGCCTGGAGTGATTGCAATTAATGCACAAGAAAATACGATTCAATCAGTACAAGAAAAATTAAATGGCCTGGGCGATAAGTTGTTAAATAAAGAAGGGGTGTTTATGTTGGTGATTACTGAAGATGCTCAATGGATGGCTGCTAATATTCAAAACTTTTTGTGGGCTGCATTTACTAGAGTGAATCCTTCACATGATATAGACGGGGTAGATGCATTAATTGAGAAGAAACATTGGGGTTGTCAAGGTCCGATAATTTTTGATGCGACTATTAAAAAACATCATGCTCCACCTGTATTGAAAGATGATGAAGTAGAAAAAAGGGTGGACGCCATTTTAGCTAAGTATGGCTATTAGTCAATAAGGTTATTTAACATTCCACCCAAGTATGATCTGCCAATAATTTTACAGTAGCAATAAATTGAGCAAAAGGACCTGATCCGCCTCCCCATTCACTAGGAGCTACTAGCGATAGTACATGTGAACCATCTGTTTTTTCATAAACATGATATACTTGACCTATCTGTGGCTTGAAAGTAATCTTTGCCTCGTAGATCATCATGCTTAATTCTTTTCGCTTGTTTATTTCTTGCGCCTGTCTTGCCAATAATTCAATTTGCTCTTTAATTTGGTTCAGCTGCATATTGGTTTGGTCTTCCATAGCAGATAATGCTTTGTGTTTGATCACACCTTCTTTAGTAGGTCTAATGGCCACACTTCCAGCCGATGAAGCATAAGGCAGTACGCTCAATTGTTTATGGTATATTTCTGTATTAATGAAGGGACTGCCATCTTCTTTCTTTCCATGATGGCTTACTTTCATAAAACCATTAGCCAATATTTCGTGCACCACTTTTAATTGCTCTTGGTTTTCTTTATACATGTGCACAGTCAAGCAAGAAGCATTATTTATTTCAGCAGCAATATGGGTGGCAAAATTTTCAGCATTACCATTGTTAAAAGGATGTTTTTCTCCGTTTGGATTAACTGAAAATTGAGCATAAAAAGCTTCGTTTTCTATATTTACCCAATTATGACTAAAATCAAGTGCATGTCCGTTTTGGATGCTATCAATCTTATAATTGCCAGATTTTGGCACCAATTGGTATTCAAAATTGCATTTTTCTGGAAATAGTTGCCAACTGGCTAAAAAATTATATGCTTGGACCATAATATGATAACAAATCTACATCTGAATAGTTGAAAGAAAAAGCCATTTTTATTAGTTAATTGCCACAAAATCAGGCTTTTCAATCAAACTAGAATTGTACTTAAACCTGATGTTGGCCAGTAGGCTTAAATTGAATGGGCTTAGTTGTAAATTGGTTCTTGGGAAGTAAAAACCTTTTAATTCAATGGTACCTAATATTAGGTTTTCATTTCTCACTCTGATACCTGCACCAAAAGCGCTATAAATATCTCCATTTTTTATAGGTTCACTCACTGTTCTTATATAGGTTAGGTTGGCAAATACAAATGGGGCTTTTTTAAATCCATAAAAAGTTCTGGAATTATACCAAATGGATTCCCAGTTGGCTGTAATCCTGGTACCACCTTTAATTCTCTCTTTATTTAATTGAGGAATGCCATAGATACTATTAATCAATAGCGCTTCATTGAATTTGTTTTTCAATGTTTGAGCAAAACTTAGATTAATAACCTGTCTATAACGATAGCCCGATTCTAAATAATGTATTTTACTAATTCTTTCAATACTTGCTAAAAATCTAAAATCTTGTATTTGGTCATCTATATAACTAGAGCCAAGATTTAATTTAGCATGCCTGAAACTTTCGTTTTTCAATAAGGAATAAGATTCTAATTGAACGCCCAAATAGGGAAGTGATTGACCTTCTCTATTATAATGGCCAGTGGTGATCATCAATGATTTACCAGTAGGCAAATCTTCGTTACGACCAAATCCATACAAATATTGAGTTCGTATAATCTTTTGCTTGAATAGTGTAAGGGATCCGAAATAAGCCTGTATACTTTGATAATTTCTATCAATCTGACTTTGATATTGAAGGGGCCTTAGTGTAAAATCATTTTCGAAATATCTTAATTGTAAAAAATACCTAAGATTATTGTTTTGATAAATTTTGTTTCTAATAAACAATTGATAGCCTATATTGGCGTCGAAATGTTTTAATTGATATTGTAAAGTATTTATGTATAAAGAATCAGACCAATTATTATAGGCGTTTTTGTTTTTTTCTTGATGGATATCAAATCCGTAGGTCCATCTATCCAATGGATGTAACAAAGGTTTACTGCCACTTATAAAGACATTGTTTGCTGAAGGCATTTTATTAGCATAATTGGCCATATAAGATTCGGCGCCTGTTTTAATGTCCATAAAGCTTCCGCCTATATTTCTAGTAGTATAATCAAAGCCCCAACCTGAAACGGTTTTTC
>CAWULX010000180.1:0-2923 GCA_963923775.1 uncultured bacterium | reverse complement strand
AGAGCAATCTACTATCAAGGTTCAGGAGAAGCATCATGGTGGTGAATCTCATGAGGCTGGTGCTGCTGAAAAGCACGAAGAAAAATCACATGAGGAGAAATAATTTCTCTTAACATGTCTAAAAAATCTATATACAGCCTCCTTATCGCATTAGCGATTCCTGTTTTTTGTTACTTATGGTTAAAATCCGCGAGTGATTCTGCCGTAGATATGCCTAGGCATTATTTATTGGATACGGCTTACCAATCTGTAGTGGATGGCAAAATTAAGACAGACTCTATCTGGCATACTACAAAGAATATTCATTTAGTGAATCAGTTGGGGGACTCTGTAAGTTTATACGATCATCAAGGAAAAATTATTATTCTCGATTTCTTCTTTACTAGCTGCGGAAGCATTTGTCCTAGGCTAACCAATAATATGTCCAAACTTCAAAGAAGCTTTTCTAGAGGTGGAGACGAGCATAAGAAGATTGATACTAGTGTAGTTCAGTTTATTTCTATTTCAGTAGATCCTGAAAGAGATTCTGTCGCAGTATTAAGAGACTATGCCAATAAAATGAACTTGTCTTCTGATAACTGGTGGTTATTAACGGGCAATAGAGATTCAATTTACAAATTCGCCTTCGAAGAAATGAAAGTGGATTCTTTTAGTATGGAGCCAGTGAATCCTGATTTTGTGCATACTAGCCGTTTTATTTTATTAGATAAGAAAATGCAAGTGCGCGGCTATTACAATGGATTGGATTCTACCAGCTTATTAAAATTGGCGAAAGATGTGGGTTATATTATGCTAGAGAAAGATCGTACTAAAAAATCTGAAGTGTTTCAACAAATCATAGATCTAAGTTGGTTATGGTTAGTGGTAGCGGTTGTGGTAGCAGGCTTTGTATATACTTTTAGTAAGAACAGACAAAAAAATTAATTTTATGTTAGCACCTTCTATTCAAAAAAATGACAAGCAAGCTAAATTAATCATAGGTATTTTTTCTGCAGTCGTATTTATTGCGGTGAGTTTTTTAAGCAAATTTACTTTAGCAATAGAATTACCTTTTGATGTGCATATTTTTGCTTTAATCAATGCATTAATTAATACTGCAGTTGCAATTTTATTGATTGCAGGATTAGTTGCCGTTAAAAGACGTAATTATATAGCGCATAAGAATATCATGATCTTGGCGATGTTCTTATCAGTGATATTTTTGGTAACTTATATTGCACACCACTTATTAGCGGGTGAAGCAAAATTTGGTGACGCTGATCATGATGGTATTGTTTCTGCAACTGAAGCAGCTTTAGTGGGTAATACCAGACCTTTGTATTTAGTATTATTAGCAACTCATATTATTTTAGCAGCTACTAGTTTACCTTTTATTTTATTTACTGCTTATAGGGCATTGACTGCAGAATTTGAAGATCATAAGCGTAAAGCAAAACGTATGTGGCCTATATGGTTTTATGTAGCAGTGACTGGGCCATTAGTGTATTTGATGATTAGCCCTTATTATCATTAGCGTTATAAGAGTTCTGTCATAGGATCCCAAAATAATGTATCAAAGTCCACTACGGTTTCGTTTTGGACTTTTATTTTTTCTTTCTCTAAGAGTTCTTGCATTTTTGTGGGGGTTTCAAAATGTGCTTTCCCACTAAGCATGCCATTTCTATTCACTACTCTATGAGCAGGTACTTTAGGCTTAACGCCATGAGAGGCGTTCATGGCCCAACCCACCATTCTAGAACTTCCGCCTGTGCCTAAATATTTTGCAATAGCACCATAGCTAGTAACCCTTCCTTTTGGAATAAGTCTCACTACATCAAATACGTTTTGAAAAAAATCTTTAGTCTTTGGGGTGTATTGCATTAATGCTGTTTTTGCATAAAGTAGCTCTTATTAATTGAGCCCTGGTTTTGATAGGTTCAGGTACTGCTTCATAATCAAAAGGGCAGTGCTTGCAAGCTTCTCCGCAACAATACCCTCGCTTTTCATGATATGCAGCCGTAAAGACCCAACGTCCTTTTGCATCTATATAATAATCCTCTTGCTCCTCTTTATTCTTGCTCATAAGTTTGCATTCTTAATAATTCACCTGCATCTAAGGGGATATCCTTGATGGCTTCTTTTAATACCTCATCCAGTTCAATGGGTAAGTCTTTGTCTAATGTAAATTGAATATAGTGAATTTGGTTGCTTTGTGCGATGTCTTTACCCTCGTAATAGGTTTTGATTAAACAGCGAGGATCTATTACCGCTTGGGCATATAAGTTATCTGTTTTGTAAAGAAGGTTTAAGCCATACAATTCAATCACTTTTAAAGTAAATAAGTAAAGGTTAGGGCTATCTGTTTTAAGATGTATAATTCCTTTTCCATTTACTGCATCTGCTTTTTGTAAAAATTGTTGATACAGTCTTAAAAATTTTGGATGCGTTAAGCGCTTCTTTGCTTTTGACCATCTTAATTGTGGATCTGGAAAAGTAATCCATATTTCACTTACTTCGTCTTTTGCAAAATAATTGGTTACCTGATCTATTTGTGTTCTAACAAAAGCAATATTTTTTAATCCTTCTTTATTGGCAATACTTGCTCCTTTCCAAATACGATTGCCTTTAATATCTAATCCAATAAAATTTTGTGCAGGAAACATTCTACCCAAACCCACTGCGTATTCGCCTCTACCACAAGCCAATTCTAACACCAAAGGTTTGTTTCCTTGCTCGCCAGAAAGATTTTCAAAGAATGCTGCCCACTTGCCTTGCATATTCTGCGGATACTCCAATACATTCTCGTATTCTTTGATGGCTGCAAATTTGATTAATTTTTTCTGACCCATGCGGCAAAGATATGCTTAGAAAGTGAAGATTTGCTGAGCTTATCCCTTCATTAATTTAACAACTCTTTCTGCCACTATGGGTGCTATGGCAACAC
>CAWULX010000179.1:0-2949 GCA_963923775.1 uncultured bacterium | reverse complement strand
GAGATGTGTATAAGAGACAGTGGTAGAATTATTTACCAACAAGCTGCAGATAAATTAGTGCCTGTGACTTTGGAATTGGGTGGTAAAAGTCCGGCTGTAGTGGCTGCTGATGCGAATATGCGCGTTGCTGCCAGAAGAATTGCTAATTCTAAATTTTCTAATGCAGGCCAGATGTGTGTTGCTCCTGATTATGTTTTAGTGCCCACTGCTTTTAAAGAAATTTTAATAAAAGAGCTAATTAAAGCTATTGAACAATTTTACGGAGTAGACACGGAAGCTTCTAATGGTTATGGTAAAATTATTAATGAAAAACAATGGCAAAGATTGGTGAGTTATTTAGCAGATGCGAAAATAGCTTATGGTGGTAAATCTAATGCAGCTAGTTTACATATTGAACCAACTATTTTAACAGAAGTTTCTGTAGATAGTAAAGTAATGCAGGATGAAATTTTTGGACCTATCCTTCCCATCTTAACTTATGATAGTAATGAAGAAGCTTTAGCTATTATCAGAAGAAACCCCAACCCATTAGCATTTTATGTATTTACTAATGATAGCGCTACCGAACAGTACTGGTTAACCAATGTGCCTTCTGGCGGAGCTTGTGTAAATAATACAAGTTGGCATTTAACCAATCATGCACTTCCTTTTGGTGGCCGTGGGTTTAGTGGTATGGGTGGATATCATGGTAAATTAAGCTTTGATACATTTACTCATTTAAAATCTGTAATGAAAACGCCCACATGGATTGACCCTGACTTAAAATATCCCCCTTATAAGGGCAAGGGTTGGTTGTTGAAGAAATTAATTGGTTAATAATGTTTAAAAAATCGATCATGTTAAAAATTGGAATTGCTATTGGCATAATGGTAACGGCTGCGTTATTAATGAAGAAAAAAGACATGTCTTACAGACAATCTATTTTAAAAACCATGTATCCAGTAATTATGTGGTCGAGTAAGGCTGCTGGTAAAAAACAAACACAGATCAATAAAGATCTAGTAAAGCCAACTGCTTCTTTTTTTGCTTTACAATCTACTGATATCAACGGTAAGGCTTTTGATTTAGCTGCCTTAAAAGGAAAAAAAATTATGATTGTAAACACAGCAAGTGATTGTGGTTTTACTGGTCAATATGAAGCATTAGAAAAATTATCTAAACAATTTGAAGGTAAATTAGTAGTGATTGGTTTCCCTGCAAATGATTTTAAAGAACAAGAAAAAGGAGATGAAAAAAATATTGCAAGTTTTTGTCAAAAAAATTATGGTGTAACATTTCCTTTGATGTCTAAATCTGTTGTTGTAAAGAAAAATAATCAGCACCCAGTGTATAAATGGTTGTCTGATGCTTCATTGAATGGATGGTGTAATCAAGCACCTGCATGGAATTTTTGTAAATACCTGATTAATGAAGAGGGTGTTTTAACGCATTATTTCCCAATGACAGTGGATCCTTTGGATCAATCAGTCATCAATGCGATTAATTAATAGGGCAGTGCTCGTGGTAATTTTCTAGTACAATTTTCCCAGACTCTATTACCATTCCTTTATAAGTAGTTTTAATTTCATCTAAGACTGCTTCTATCTCTGCTTGTTCTGTCATGCGAACTAATTTGGCACGGTAGTCTTTAATATTCGGTAAGCCTCTTAAATAGTTGGCATAATGTCTTCTCATTTCATTGATTCCTGCAATGGGTCCTTTCCATGCCAATGATCCAATTAAATGTTTTCTTGCTACTTCTACTCTTTCTTCAATAGTTGGGTCAGCCATATGTTCGCCTGTTGCAATAAAGTGTTTGATTTCTCTGAAAATCCAAGGGTATCCAATGGCAGCTCTTCCAATCATGATGCCATCTACTCCATATTTATTTTTATACTCCACTGCTTTTTCTGGAGAATTAATATCGCCATTTCCAAAAATAGGAATATGAATTCTAGGATCGTTTTTAACTTCTCCAATCATGGTCCAATCTGCTTCACCTTTATACATCTGCATTCTTGTTCTACCATGTATGGCTAATGCTTTTATACCTACGTCTTGTAATCTTAAAGCAACTTCATGAATATTTTTTGTGCTTTCATCCCAGCCTAATCTTGTTTTTACTGTTACTGGTAAATTGGTACTTTTTACTACAGACTCGGTAAGTCTTACCATCAGATCCAAATCTTTTAACACTCCTGCACCTGCACCCTTCATGGCCACTTTTTTTACAGGGCATCCAAAATTGATATCAATTAAATCTGGATTCACGGTGTCTACTATCTTGGTACAAAGTGCTAAAGCTTCCTCATCTCCGCCAAAAATTTGAATACCAATTGGTCTTTCGTAATCGTAAATATCTAACTTTTGTTTGCTCTTAATGGCATCTCTAATAAGGCCCTCGCTACTAATAAATTCGGTATACATTAGGTCGGCACCATTGTCTTTACACACTGCTCTAAAAGGGGGGTCGCTAACATCCTCCATGGGAGCAAGTAATAAGGGGAAATTGGGTAATTGTATATTGCCTATAGAAACCATATGAATTCATTATCTTGCATCTAATCGATACGATTGCAAAGGTACCAATAAATTATTTTACATGGAATCTGGTTCTAATTCAATTTTTGCTATGTCTGGGCCAATGAGATTGGCCTTGTTTATTGCTATTACCGGAATATGTATGATTGCCGGTGCTTTTATTAGTTTTTCTATTGTAGCAGCTTTATTGAATATTCGATTGGGCGAAATGCAAACTATTTTGCTTTTGCCAGAACATGCTCAAATGGCTCAGTTGGCCAATTCATTGGCTTCGGTTATTGCTTTTGGTTTGCCAAGTATTGCTATTGCTTTTTTTGCAAAAGGATATTGGTTACGCAACTTGGGATTTAATGGCATAGGAAATACCACACAAGTAGGCTTAGTGATTGTACTAGCTATTGCTGGTTTATTTTTGAGTGGCTCTTTGGG
>CAWULX010000178.1:0-2952 GCA_963923775.1 uncultured bacterium | reverse complement strand
ATTGGCTAAGTCAGTTTGAGTGTATCCCATTTGCTCCATTCGAAATTTAATAGCTTCTATTGGGTCTGGTAAATTCAATGGAAAATGTTTGTCTTCATATTGTTCAATTAATAATGACAATAACTCTAATTCATCTGCTTCGGAACTTCCTTTTTTGGCATCAAAGATTTTATCTAATCTTTCTAATGCTTTCTGATATTCTTTGTTAGTTTTTAGTATTTTATACTTCATAAAATTTAAATTTTGGTTACATCAATTTTATCATAATGGGAATGAGTGCCAATAAATTTTATCCATATAATAAATAATGAATAATTAATTTTTATAATTAATCTATAATGATTGCCTTTGAGATTAAATACAACTGTGTTATTATTGATAATACTTGCTGTGGGATATTTTAATTTAATATCAGATGGTGATTTCCATTTTGCTGCTTTAGCTTCTTTATGCCAAGTTAAAAGTGCTTGTTCACAATCTGGGTGTTGGGCAATATAATTTCGTATGGTTCTTTTTGCAATCACTCTCATTGAAATATATTTGAAAATTAACTTAAATTTCCCAATTTGGGAACTTTTTATTTTTAACTCAACTATATTAAATGTTTTTGCAAGCATCAAATTGCGTATAAATACCTGTTTTCTTGAAATATTGATTAATTTCAAATTGTAAAATGTCAAATATGAAAAAAAGCCTCTTATTACTTGTAGCTGTGTTTCAGATAATCAGCGTGATAGCACAAACACAAACTATTAGTGCAAAACAAATTGATTCATTAACTGAATTGGTTTTAAAAACATTTAATGTTCCAGGGATAGCAGTAGGTGTGGTAAAAGATGGAAAACTAATACACGCAAAAGGATATGGTATTGCTAACTTAAGCACAGGAAAAAAAGTAGATGAAAACACCTTGTTTGGCGTTGCCTCTAATAGCAAAGCCATGACGGCAGCGGTTTTAGGACAATTAGTAGACGAAGGAAAAATTAAATGGGATGATAGGGTAACAGATTTTATTCCTGAATTTAAAATGTATGATCCTTATGTAACCGATGCGTTCACCATTAGAGATTTATTAACGCATAGAAGTGGATTAGGATTAGGGGCAGGTGATTTAATGATGTTTCCTGACGGAAGTAATTTCACAAAAAAAGACATCATTCATAATTTAAGATATTTAAAACCTGTGTCTGCTTTTAGAACCAAATACGATTATGATAATAATTTATACATCGTTGCCGGTGAAGTTGCAGAGAGAGCTTCAGGAATAAAATGGGAAGATTTAGTAGAGCAAAGAATTATGAAGCCGTTAGGAATGCAAAAATCTGCAGCATCTTTGTACAGACTAAAAGATAATAGCAACAATGTTCGTCCTCACGCACCAGTGAATGGTAAATTGCAAGTTCTAGATATAGATTGGAGTGAAAGTGCTAATGCCGCTGGCGGTATTTGGAGTAACGTGACCGATTGGAGTAAATGGGTGATTGCTCAAATGAATCATGGAAAATATGGAGAAGGTTTACAAAATAAATTATTTAGCGACGAGGTTCACGAAGAGACATGGACACCTCAAACAGTTATAAAAGCTGGTACTGCAGCTCCTTATAATACCCACTTCGCGGCATATGGATTAGGTTGGTTCTTAAGCGATGTGAAAGGATATAAACAAGTTACACATACTGGAGGACTAGCAGGTATGGTTACACAAGTGGTGATGTTTCCTGAATTACAACTTGGTATTATTGTTTTCACTAACCAACAAATGGGTGCAGCTTTCAATGCTATTAGTAGAACCATTCAAGATAGTTATTTAGGAGTAAGTGGATATGATTGGGTAAAAATTATGAAAGATCGTGTAGACAAGGGCGAAGCAGAAGCAAAGAAAATTGGTGAGGATGTAGAGAAAGATATGCAAGCGCAGTTATCAAAAGCTGGAGGTAAATTTAATTTTCAACCCTTCTTAGGTACTTATAGAGATGTTTGGTTTGGAGATATTGAAATAAGTATGAAAAACGGAAAAGCATGGTTTGAAAGTAAAAGATCTCCTAAGTTAAGTGGTGAAGTATTACCTTATAAAGGCAACTCACTAATTGTAAGATGGACCGATAGAACAATGGATGCAGATGCTTATTTAATGTTTACAACAGATATGGATGGAAAACCATCTGGATTAACCATGAAAGCTATATCACCATTAACAGATTTTAGTTTTGATTTTCATGATTTAGATTTAAAGAGAGTTAAATAGTTTACTTTTAAAAAATAAAAACAAGTATATGCAAGAACAGAATGTAAAAAATCATCCACAAATGGTGCCAGGTTTTCACTATGTAACATTTGGAGCCATTTTCGCATTATTAGGTGGATCTATCAATTATTTATTAAGAGCCACTCCAGAAAACAAATACCTAGCTTCTTTATTAGTGTTAACTGCTATCACTTTTGTGTTGATTGCTTGGTATGCTAGATCTTTCCCATTAAAAGCACAGGATAGAGCTATTAGAGCAGAAGAAAGTTTACGCTATTATATCATGACTGGTAAAGCTTTACCTACTGAATTAAGAATTGGACAAATTATTGCATTACGTTTTGCAAGCGATGCAGAGTATTTAGCGTTATTAGACCGCGCAATCAAAGAAAAGTTAAGTAATAAAGAAATCAAATTGGCTATTCAACACTGGAAAGCAGATTATCACAGAGTATAGTAATTGTGGGGCTTTTACATTTTTATAATCGCCTTAACGGAAACCTTATCTAAATTTTGAAGGCGCAGATAATAAACTCCACTAGGTAAGTTATCGGCATATAAGTTATAGCTATTCAATCCTGCAAAACTATAAGTTGCTTCAACTAGTATTTTAATCAATGTACCAGAACCATCTAATAATTGAACTAAGGTATGACCTCCATTGGCTGTCTCTTATACACATCTCCGAGCCCACGAGACCTCTCTAC
>CAWULX010000177.1:0-2973 GCA_963923775.1 uncultured bacterium | reverse complement strand
ATGCACTATGAAGGTTTAGCGGGTATGCCTCGTCGTTATTTTGATTACAGCATTTGGGAGAGCTTTAAGCAATTCGCTGATTTGAATCGCTTTATTAGCACTGTGGCAATGATTGTATTTGCTGTTCAACTTTTATTCTTAATCAATTTCTTCTATTCAATATTCAAGGGTCGTAAAGTAACTGTACAAAATCCTTGGGAAGCGAATACATTAGAGTGGACTGCACCAATCAATCCTGGTCACGGTAACTGGCCTGGTGAGATTCCTGAAGTTCATCGTTGGGCTTATGATTATGGTAAAGATGGAAAAGACTTCATCCCGCAAGACGTTCCAGTTGGTGCAGATGAATCTACTAGCCACTAAACCGTGAAAGAGAGTTTAAAAAATTACGCTCAGTTGATGAAGTTTACCCTCAGTTTTACTGTGGTGTTTACTTGCGTAATTTGTTATATGCTGGCTCCGAAAGTAGCTAGCTATGACTGGAAGATGATTTTGTTATTAACTTTCGCAGGTCTTTGTATTACGGGTAGCGCAAACGCAATCAATCAAGCAGTTGAAAAAGATACGGATGCACAAATGAAACGCACGGCGAATAGGCCTGTGGCCGCTGGTCGCATGTCTCAACAGCATGCTTATCTTTTTGCATTGATCACTGGTTTATTAGGTATCGCTTTAATGTGGTATTATTTTAATCTGTCTTCTGCCTTGGTGTCCGCATTTAGTTTGTTCTTATATGCTTTCATTTACACACCTCTTAAAAAAGTAAATTCTATTGCTGTTTTAGTGGGTGCTTTACCTGGAGCACTTCCATGTTTAATTGGATGGGTTGCTGGTAATGATGATTTTAGTTTTGCGGGTTGGTCATTGTTCTTGGTGCAATTTCTTTGGCAGTTTCCTCATTTTTGGGCAATTGCTTGGGTAGCACATCAGGATTATTCTAAAGTAGGTTTTAAATTATTACCTGCTAAAGAAGGTCCTACAAGATTTACTGCAGTACAATCTATTATGTATGCAGTGTTAATGATCCCTGTTGGATTCTTACCGCATTACTTAGGCATTACGGGTGAATGGAGTATGTGGGTTGTGTTAGTGGCCAACATTTTTATGGTGGTACAATGCGTTAGATTATATCAGAACATGGGAGTGCCTGCGGCACGCCGTGTGATGTTTAGCAGTTATATTTATTTACCGATTGTTTTCTTAGCCTTATTGGCTGATAAAATATAAATGTGTTAGTATGAATAGTTTAGTTGCTGAAAAAAAGAAATTTACTCAATACCAAGTTTTACTTTGGGTAGGTATTGGTAGTATTATTATGGCTTTTGCTGGTTTAACCAGTGCATATATAGTGAAGAAGAGTCAAGCCAATTGGTTGGATTTTGATTTGCCTTCTGTTTTTTGGGTATCTACTGTAGTGATTTTGGTGAGCAGTTTCACTATGCAGATGGCCGCTAAAAAACATAAAGAAGGTCAACAAAACCAGTTCAAAGGTTTTATGACAGTGACAACGATTTTAGGGATTAGTTTTTTGATGTTGCAGGTGCAAGGTTTTATGGCTTTAGAAGCCAACAATATTGCACTTACAGGTCCAAGAAGTAATTCAGCAGGTTCTTTCTTATTAGTGATTACAGGTTTTCACATGTTGCATATGTTAGCAGGTGTGATCGCTTTATTAATCATTGCTATTAAAGCGCCTAAAAAAGGGGAGAGCGTAAGTTTAGTATCTACTTATTGGCATTTTGTAGATGTATTATGGATTTACCTTTTTGTGTTTTTAAATTGGATTGGATAAAAGAATATTTTTGAAACGTAATAGTTATTGAACATGTCAAATGTAACAACAGCTTCTTCAGAAGCAAAATGGTGGGGAGGCGGTAAGAGCCCCTTTGATGTAGAATACGGTAAAGTAATGATGTGGTACTTCTTAATGAGTGACGCATTTACTTTTGGCGCATTCTTGATCTCTTATGGTACCGTTCGTTTTTCTACGAATGGATGGCCTGACCCAAACAAAGTGTTCAAGAGTTTCCCTTTTGCACCAGAAGGAGTGAATGCTCCATTGGTGTTTGTGTCAATCATGACTTTCATTTTGATTGTTAGTTCTGTTACCATGGTGTTAGCCGTGCATGCAGGAAAAATGATGGATAAGAAAGGCGTTGTAAGAAATATGATTTTGACAATCATTGGTGGTATCGCTTTCTTAAGCTGTCAAGCTTGGGAGTGGAATCACTTACATCACGAAGGTGCATGGTGGGGTGTGAATCCTTTCATGAATGCTGATGGTACAGCTTCTTCTACCAACTTCACTAACTTCTTCTTTACGATTACTGGTTTCCACGGTTTCCACGTATTTAGTGGTGTGGTAATTAATATTATTATGTTAATTATGACTTTGATGAATAAGTTTGAAGAGAGAGGTCATTACTTAATGATTGAAAAAGCAGGTTTATACTGGCACTTTGTAGATTTAGTTTGGGTGTTTGTATTTACTTGTTTCTATTTATTATAAAATATTCTTACGATCGAAAAATATTAATTATGTCAAATCACGATACACATAGCGCAGAACATCATCATGATGCAATTGCAGAGATTAAAAAAGTTACTATCATCTTATCTATATTAACTATAGTGGAGTTAATCTTAGGTTTCTGGATGATTGGTATGGAATCACATAGCTTAAAATTAGCAGTGAAAGGTGCGATTGTTATTTTAATGATGGCGAAAGCTTTTTATATTGTTGCATTTTTTATGCACTTAAAGCATGAGTTGAAGAATTTAATCATGACGATTGTAGTGCCTTTGGCTTTGTTTATATGGTTTATCGCTGCTTTCTTATCTGATGGTAACTCTTTCAGAAACTTGCGTAACACGTATGACCCTCATTTTAAAGAGCAATCTACTATCAAGGTTCAGGAGAAACATCATGGTGGTGAATCTCATGAGGCTGGTGCTGCTGAAAAGCACGAAGAA
>CAWULX010000176.1:0-3004 GCA_963923775.1 uncultured bacterium | reverse complement strand
TTGAAAGATTCAAATCAACTATAGTATGACCTTGAATACTTTTATTTGGGATATTTACTGCAAGAGAAATATCATAATGTCTAATATCCATTATGGCTTGCAGTGGCTTTAATTTGCCTCCAGAAGATAGATAAGTTAGGTCTTCTTGCTTTTGAGCATTAACCAATATTGTTGCTAAAAGTAATAAACTAGTAATAAAGGGTTTCATATGCTATATTTTGCTCTATGAATTTAAGCAAGTTTATTCTATATTCGTATATAATCATTAACGACTGCTTGGTCATTGAAAAATCCAACTTTATTTATGAAATCACGTAGAGATTTTTTACAATTATCTTCAATGGGTTTAATGGGGGCCTATTTGCCTAAATCATTGAATTTAATAAGCTTAAATCAAAAACCTAAGCTTTCTTTACAACTGTACACCGTTAGAGATCAAATCAAAACTGACCTTCGAGGTACCATTAAAAAAATTGCTGATTTGGGATTTAAAAATGTAGAAACAGCCTTTTGGCCTGAAGGAGTTAGTTTAGCAGAAGCAGCCTCTGTTCTAAAAGAATTTAAATTAAATGTAAGTTCTTGTCATATAGAATTACCTGTAGGTGATCATCAAAAAACATTTTTAGCAACTGCTAAAGCCTTTAATTGTAAAAATCTAATTTGGCATGGTTGGCCAGAGGATAAAAGATATAGTAGTTTAGATGGAACTAAAGCATTAGTGAAAATATATAATGATGCAAACAAGTTTGCAAAAGCAAATGGATTGCATTTTGGATTACATAATCATTGGTGGGAATTTAGAAATAAGGTTTCTGACAAATTTGTTTATGAAGTTTTATTAGAAGAACTTGATAAGGACATCTTTTTTGAAATAGATACATATTGGGTAAAAGTTGCAGGGCATGACCCAGCAAAAATCATCCAACAATTTGGAGAAAGAGTAAAACTGATGCATGTTAAAGATGGGCCTGCATTATATAATGATCGTTTAGCCATTGATAATCCAGATCCAATGACACCAGTTGGTCAAGGAACACAAAATTTTCCTTCTATATTTAAAGCAGCTGGTTCAAGCTGTGAATGGTTAGTTATTGAAATGGATAAAACAGCTATTGATGTTTTTGATGCTTTAAAACAAAGTGTAGATTATATGAAACCTTTTGTCGTATGAAAAACCTAGAACCTTCTTTAGAAAAACTGTATAGTTATATACCAGAAGCTGATATACTTAACAGTGCTGTATCTTCGGTGAATGTAGGATGGCATATAGAGCATAGTTTATTGGTTATCTCAAAAATTATTGAAACTGTTGTAAACTCTGATCCAGCAAAGTATGAATGGAAGTTTGATTTTAGAAGAAGCTTTGTTTTCTTTTTAGGAAAGTTTCCAAGAGGCAAAGCCAAAGCGCCAGACATTGTTATTCCTGTACAAAATGGTCATCCAGATTTTGATGCGCTTTTTGCTACAACAAGAGCTGCCATTTTACAATTACAAAATGCTTCAAAGAATCAATACTTTGTACATCCAATTTTTGGAAAGTTAAATAAGAAAGATACATTCACCATGTTAGATATTCATACCAAGCATCATTTATTAATTATAAAAGATATTATCTCTCAAACTCTATAATATGTTCTGATGCATATTCATCATCACCTGGTTTAATTCGCTTCACAAAAAATCTAGCACGTTTGCCCAGTTTCAAAGAAGTTCTTTTTTCTTTAATATCTTCCTCTGTATCTAAAGGTTGTAAAGATGGATACCATAAAATATATCCAGCTTTTTGAAACACCAATTCTGGTTTACTCCAATCCTGACTATTATTACCAGTACCTAAATCTTTGTGCTGATTAAAGGAGATATATATTTTATCACCCTCCCATGATTTACCTTCCACTCTTCCCATCAACATTACCCAACAATTTAAATAACTATTCCAACTAACAGATGGTCCCCAATGAAACCCACCCGTTGGTGAGGATGCAGCGCCACCACCATCTTCTTTTTTAATTTGTAATGAAGCGACAGGTTTACCAAAACTATTATGTGCAATACTAAATGCTTTACCATCCCATCGCTTAGCCTTACCAACCGGATTATCTAAATCTGATAAAGCTATTCTAGCAATACTGATACATTGTCCAGCAGCTTCTATATTAGCATCATATGTTTTTGCATCATATACACCTGGATATCCATACTCCCCATAAAATATGTATAAATAATTACCACTTGCAATAGCAGATGGATCACCTACACCACCAGAGAATGTATTTGAAGTATTATGTGGTTTTAAAATCATACGAGGATTTAAATCTTCAAGTATGATTCCTTTATTATTCCAAGACTTTCCGCCGTCTGTAGATTTCATTATACCAATTCTACATACTGCTGCCGGACTTTCTGGACCGGTAAGGCCCTGGGGCCATAATTTACTATCTTGATAACCTTCTTTTGTCTTGGGATTATAAGGAAGTGTACTTGGATAATTCTCATTATGATATAAGGCATATAGGGTTTTGCCAGACATATCTTTGGTATCTTGATATACCGTCTCAAACCAAACAGCACCATGTAAACCTTTTTGTCCAACAGGAACATTAGCAGGCATAATGGGATCATGAAACTGATTAGCTGCATTTTTAAAAACCTTATTTGCATTTGTTCCATCGGAGTACTTCAAATTTTTTGAATAACCCCAAAGTGGATCTTCACCATATTTACCTGGAAAAATTCTGAAAGTATCTGCCACCCATACTTCTGCCATATTGCAATCAACAAAAGAATTAAAGCTCACTTTTGTTGTTGGTATTAACTTAAACTTTGGAGTTTGTGGTTCTTGTATATTGAAACTAGCTAACCAAAATAAAAAAATGAATAATGGCATAATGATACATTTAGTAGTCTAATCTACTAAAAATATCAAAATTATTTATTCTCTGCTCTTCTTCTTGCCTCTTCAGCTGTCTCTTATACACATCTGACGCTGCCGACGATACTCCTT
>CAWULX010000175.1:0-3024 GCA_963923775.1 uncultured bacterium | reverse complement strand
GTTGAAGAAGAAATTGTGGAAACTCCAGTAAGCACTGTTTTTGTTTCGATTCCTGAAGTGGATGAGGAAGAAGAAGTTTTTGAATTAAATATGGAAACAACTACTGTTGATTTCACTTCTGAATTTGTTTTACAAAAGCCTTCTAATATTTATGAGGAAACCCCAGAGGTGGAAGAAATAGTTTCTTCTGTGGAAGAAACTCCAGAGGTGGAAGAGCCTGCTCCAAGTTTTACTTTTGAATTTGATGAAGTGGAAGCTGAGCCAGTGATGGAGACTTCTTTCAGAATGGTAGAGCAAATGGATGAAGAGCCTACTATGCAATTAGTGATGAAAGAAGTGGAACCAATGGGCAATGCAAGACCAGCTCATCAAGATTTTGATATGCCGGTGGATAATGCAGAAGAGCAAAGAAGAAAAGTAGCTGAAAGAATTCAAAAATTAAGAAATCTTTCTTTTAATATAAATAATGGAGCAGATCCAAACACTGAGTTTGATGCTGTTCCTGCTTATGTAAGAAGAAATCTGGATCTATTTGGAAATACCATGGCTTCAGTAGAAAACTATTATAGTAAATATACTGTAGAGCAAGATGAAAATAACCAAACAAATATTTCTACCATCAATTCATTCTTAGACGGTAAGAAACCAGATTAAGTTAGTTTTTTATGGTACAGTTGATTTTAGTTGTAACACTCCCTCAAAAAGGGAGTGTTTTTGTATTAGGCAGTTTATGTACCTTTATTCAATGCAAACAGTATTAATAACAGGTGGTACAGGAATGGTAGGTCAGTCTTTGACGGATGCCTTAATAGAACAAGGATATGAGGTTATTGTATTAACCAGATCACCCAGACAATCTAGTCGTTTGCATTTAAGTTATGCCAAATGGGATATTGATCAACAATATATAGATCCCAAAGCATTAGAAGTAGCAAATATCATTGTGCATTTAGCTGGTGAATCAGTTGCCACAAAAAGATGGACTGTAAAAAGAAAAAAAGAAATTTTAGATAGCAGGGTAAAGTCTGGCAACTTATTATCTAATGCTTTAAAAACTATGCCACATCAGGTTCATACTTTTATAGGGGCTTCTGCTATTGGTTGGTATGGTCCAGATAATGAACAAAGTCTTAAAGAAGGATTTACAGAAACAGATCCAGTGGATGCATCTTATTTAGGAGATACTTGTAAACAATGGGAAGAAAGTGTTTCAAACATAACTGCATTAGGCATTAGAAAAGTAACCCTAAGAATTGGTATTGTATTAAATAAAAGAGGAGGCGCTTTACTTGAATTTATGAAGCCAGCTAAATTTGGTATTGCTGCTGTCCTAGGGGATGGAAAACAAATGGTAAGTTGGATTCATCAACAAGATCTTAGTTCAATGATACTATTTGTAATGTCCAATAAAAATATAGAAGGTGTTTTCAATGCCGTTGCACCTATGCCTATAAATAATGACTCACTTACGCTACAAATAGCTTCTAAATATCATTCCTGGTATTTAAAAATTAATATACCTGCATGGACACTAAAAGTACTTTTAGGAGAAATGAGTATTGAGGTTTTAAAAAGCGCCAATGTGTCTTCCAAAAAAATTCAAGAACAAGGATTTGAATTTAAATACCCAAACATTGCATCTGCATTGGATCAGTTATTGCCTTAACCATTAATTTCTAATGGGCTTGCCAGCCGTCATAACAGATTGAATTCGCTCCAGGGTTTTCTTCTCCCCACAAAGGCTTAAGAAAGCTTCTCTTTCTAAATCTAATAAGTATTGTTCGTTCACTAATGTTTGCTCACTTAAATCACCGCCACACATCACATAAGCTAGTTTTTTAGCTACTAATTTATCGTGGTCAGTTGCGTAGCCGCCTCTCCACATAGCATTTATGCCTGCGTATAAAGCACCAAGTGCAGATTTACCTAATACTTTAATATCTTTTCTTTGTGCAGCTTGTGTATAACCAGCGTTGTATAATTTTAATACTTCTTCTTTTGCTTTGGCAATTCTTCTGGATTGATTTAAAACAATATGATCTTGCCCTTTTCTAAAAATACCCATCTCCATAGCTTCATGCGCAGAAGTAGCTACTTTAGCTGTAGCAATTTGTAAGAATCTATTTTTTAAAGTAATACTATCAGGCTCATCAATATGCATTTCATCAGAAGCACGTAAAACCAATTCCTTGGTACCACCACCACCAGGAATCACTCCAATACCTAATTCTACTAACCCAATATATGTTTCTGCTGCAGCTGCAATGGTATCTGCATGTAAGTTTAATTCACATCCACCACCTAATGTTAAACCATGCGGAGCAACACCTACAGGAATAGAGGAGTAGCGCACTCTCATCATACTATTTTGGAATGTTCTAATAGCCATATCCAATTCTTCATAATCTTGTTCAATCGCTAACATAAATATCATACCCACATTAGCGCCAGCGCTAAATAAATTTCCTTCATTGGCAATCACCATACCATTACATTTTTCTTCTGCAATGCCAATAGCTTTATTTAAGCCCTCTAATACTTCACCACCAATACTATTCATTTTAGTGTTCCACCCAAAGCCCGCAATACCATCGCCCATATCTACCATTGTACAGGCACTATTTTTCCAGATGGTTTTCTCTTTTAGATCTGATAAAATAATAAAGGCATCTGCACCAGGTACTAATTTGTAATCACTAGAAGCAATATCGTAATAATAACGCTTACCCTCCATTACTTTATAAAAGCTTAAGCCCTTAGAAGACATTGTTTCCACCCAAGGAGCAACAGCTATGCCAGCAGCTTTCATGTCTGCAACTACCGAATTAACACCTATAGCATCCCAAGATTCAAAAGCGCCAATCTCCCAACCAAAGCCCGCTTTTAAAGCGTCGTCTAATCTGTATAACTCATCACTTATTTCTGGAATTCTAAAACCAATATAAGAAAACAACGCATGATGAAAAGTTCGCACAAATTCACCGCCTTTATCTGTTGCCTTATACAATACTTTTAATCTTTCAG
>CAWULX010000174.1:0-3031 GCA_963923775.1 uncultured bacterium | reverse complement strand
TATATGCTTTGCTACATTTTCAGCATATCCTTTTGGTGTATTAATTCCTGTACCTACTGCAGTACCACCCAATGCTAATTCAGTCAAATGTGCTAAAGTATGGTTGATGGCTTTTAATCCATGCTCTAATTGACTTACATAACCACTAATTTCTTGACCCAAGGTTAAAGGAGTTGCATCCATAAAATGGGTACGACCAATTTTAACCACATTCATAAATGCAGCACTCTTAGCAGCTAAAGTGTTTTTTAAAGTAGTAATACCTGGAATGGTTACTTCAGTTAAAATTTGATAAGCCGCAATATGCATGGCTGTTGGGAAAGTATCGTTAGAAGATTGAGATTTATTTACATCATCATTAGGGTGTAAAAATTTCTCTTTATCAGTTAGGCTTCCACCTTTAATAACATGACCACGATAAGCAATCACTTCGTTCATGTTCATATTGCTTTGGGTGCCACTACCAGTTTGCCATACTACTAAAGGGAATTGATCATGTAATTTGCCTGCTAATATTTCGTCACAAACTTGTCCAATTAATTCTGCTTTTTCTTTTGGTAAAACGCCCGCATCCAAATTGGCTAATGCAGCAGCTTTTTTCAAATAAGCAAATGCCTTGATAATTTCTTTAGGCATTTTATTAATGTCTTGCGCAATTTTGAAGTTCTCGATACTTCTTTGTGTTTGAGCACCCCAATAAACATCAGCAGGTACTTTAACTTCACCCATTGTGTCTTTCTCAATTCTGTATTCCATGATTGCAGTATTTTATTCCGCAAAGGTAAGATTAATGTCCTTTAAAATGGGGCTTTCTTTTCTCTATAAATGCTTGAATACCTTCTTTACAATCCTCTGTGATAAAGCAGTTTCCAAATAGGTCGGCTTCCACGGCATAACCGTCTTGTTTTTCATCCCAGGCTGCGTTGACCGCTTTGATAGAATTGGCAATGGCAATAGGGGCTTTGGTATGTGCTGCAGCTAGAATGCTCATAGCCTTTGTGATTAAATCTGTTTGTGGCACCACATAGTTTACTAAACCATAATTCAAAGCTTGATCTGCGTTGATATTATTTCCTGTGATTATTAATTCCATGGCTCTGGCCTTGCCCATTTTCTGAGTAAGTCTTTGAGAACCACCATAGCCCACCATAATACCAAGGTTCACTTCTGGTTGTCCAAAAATGGCATTGTCTGAGGCTATTATTAAATGACAACTCATAGCCAGTTCACATCCACCACCTAATGCAAAACCATTTACGCAAGCAATAACTGGTTTAGGGGAGTTCTCAATTTTTGAAAATATGGATTGTCCCTTTTTAGCCAAAGCAGTAGCTTGTTCTTTTGTTAAACTTTCAAATTCTTTAATATCTGCACCAGCCACAAAACTTTTTAATCCTGCGCCAGTAATAATCACTGATTTGATTTCTGGAAATTTATAGACTCTTTCAAAAACGGCATCCAAGTCTTGCATTACTTGGCTGTTTAAAGCATTTAATTTTTCTGGACGATTAATGGTAATGATCAATGTGTGATCTTCCATTTTTGTAAATAAAGTTTGGAAAGACATACCATTTAATTTTATCGTTAAAAATTATTTTCTATTCGCCGCTACCCATTCTTTTATATAAGTAGCAATATCTGAAGTATTGGTGCCTGGTGCAAATAAAGTACCAATGCCCAATGCTTTTAATTTATTGGAATCTTCTTCTGGAATAATACCACCGCCTGTTAAAAGGGTATTGGTTAATCCTTTTTCTTGCATTAGTTGATACACTTTTGGAAAAACCGTCATATGTGCGCCAGATAAAATACTAATACCAATAGCATCCACATCTTCTTGTAAAGCAGCCTGCACTACCATTTCGGGACTTTGTCTTAAACCAGTATAAATAACTTCCATGCCAGCATCTCTTAATGCAGTGGCAATAATTTTAGCCCCTCTGTCGTGACCATCTAGTCCCACTTTTGCTACTAATACTCTTATTGGTTTCATCTATCCTAAATTACATTAATTTGATGAAAGTAAACCAAGGGTATGGTTGATTCTTGACACAGCGTCTTGTAGTTCTATGTTCTCTACAATCTCAAATACACCAGGTCCAAATTTTCCTCCAACTAACATAATTCTAAATGGCAACATTAAATCACCCGGTTTTAAGCCATGTGCAGCAGCCAATTCTTTAAAATCAGTTTCTAAAGTTTCTGCAGGTATGGTTTTCATACCTTGCTCTATTTTGTTGGAGTATATTTTTACAAGTTCATTAAAGAAGCCTTGTTTCTTTTCTTCCCATTTTGGTTGTATAGAAGCAATATCAATCTCTTTAGGTGCTTGAAAGAAAAATGCAGATTGTGTTACAAAGTCTGATAGTAAAATGCAGCGCTCTTTCACCAAGCCAATTACTTTTACTAAATAGGAGGCTTCATGTACTTCAATTCCTTCTTTATCCAAATAAGGTTTTACTAATTCAGCTAAGCGAGCATTATCCATTTTCTTAATCCACTCCGCATTAAACCACTTCGCTTTTTCATAATCAAATTTAGCACCTGCTTTATGCACTCTTTCTAAAGAAAAATTAGCTATCAATTCTTCAATGCCAAAAATTTCTTTATCGGTTCCATCGTTCCAACCTAACATCGCTAATAAATTCACAAATGCTTCTGGTAAAAATCCTTTTTCTTTAAAACCAATAGTCGTTTCTTTGGTATTAGGATCTGTCCAATCCATTGCAAAAACAGGAAAGCCTAATCTTTCACCATCACGCTTACTTAATTTTCCATGTCCATCTGGTTTTAAGATCAGCGGAAGATGCGCCCATTTGGGCATTTTATCTAAGCCAAATAAATATTCCCATAATAATATATGTACTGGTGCACTAGGCAACCATTCTTCTCCTCTAAATGCATGCGTGATTTTCATTAAATAATCATCTACTACCACTGCTAAATGATAAGTAGGCATGCCGTCTGCTTTTAATAATACTTTATCATCCACTTTGCTTGCATCAAAACTTACTTCCCCTCTAATCATGTC
>CAWULX010000173.1:0-3041 GCA_963923775.1 uncultured bacterium | reverse complement strand
CGTCGGCAGCGTCAGATGTGTATAAGAGACAGGCACTGCTGGTCATTGGTCTATTATGCAAGATAATGATGGTGTAATTTATATAGGAAATACCTCAGATGGAGTTTTAATATATGATGGCCAAAGAATAAGTAAAGTTTTAAGTAATAATGGAAAGCCTAAAACTGGTTTAGCAAGAGCACTGTTATTAGATTCACATAATGATATTTATACTTCTATAGGAAATTTTGAATTTGGATATATTGAAAAAAACAATTTTGGAGAAAGTATTTATCATTCTTTGTCTGATAAATTAAATAAAAAAGATGCATTAAATTCAGGAATTTGGGGTTTAGCAATTCATCATGATACTGTTTTTATACAATCTGAAAAAGCAGTTTATTTATATAAGTATAGAAAGTTACTTAAAGTCATACACTTTAATAATATAACACATATTTTAACTGAAACTCCTGATGGTGTTTTCTTAAGGGTTTGGGATATGGGGTTAAGTAAGTATCAAAATGGTGAATTTAAAATAATACCAAGTACTAAAGATTTGTTTGCTAAAAATAGAGTAGACGGTGTTTATTTATTACAAAATGGTGATCATTTATTGGTTTCTAGAAATGTTGGGTTATGGTTATTAAAACCAGATGGAAGTTTGGTCAAAGCAAAATCTGATATTATCGACGATTACGCAAAAAATGGCGAGTCTTATTTTGGTGACCGTGTATTAAAAAATGGTTATATACCTATGACCACTGGTTATAGGGGATTAGTATTCATGGATCAAAATTTGAACCTTGTTTCGGTTTTAAATAAAAAAAATGGCATAGAGGATGAACATATTTCATTTTATACTCAAGATAGAGTAGGTGATATTTGGGCTGCTACAACAAGTGAAATATTTAAGTCTAGCTTTGACACTTCTTTGACCTATTACTCTACTATTAATGGCATTAGCGGTAGTGTTGATTTTATCAACCGTATTAATGGCAAGATTTATATCAGAAGTAGCAATGATTTATATAGTCTTGAGCCAAAAAATAAAATAGAAGATATTGTTACATTTAAAACACATGGATTAAATGAACTTGGCTCTGATGTTATAACATTTGGGAATCAAATAATAACAACAAATAATTATACTGTAAAGTCAACTTTAAATGGCAGAACTAGTATTGTAAGCAAAATTTATAGGTCTACCCAGTCTATTCAATCTAAATTGAACCCTAGATTATTATTTACCTCTAATTATGCTTACGGTTTATTGGTTAATGAGTTTAAAAATGGTAAATGGAATTCTGTTACATTAGCTGGTCAGGATACAATTAAATGTTTTTCACTTTCCGAACCTATTCCTGGAAATATAATAATTGTATCATTAAATGGTATTTATAACTATCAATATGATATTACAGGAAAGGGAACTTATACAAGACTAACAAGAGATAAGAAATTTACAACAAAAGATTTTCTTAAAATTACTGCTTTAAATGGCGGTGAATATGTATTGAGTGATTCCTTAGATAATTTTTATAAGATTGACTTAAAAGCGAACAAATTAGTATATACAGGTTTTAATTTAAGTACAATAACAAATAATGAACAATGGGGCTACCATTATAATAGGGCTTCCGGTCATGGATGGATTATTACTGTTAACGGTCTTTATAAACTAAAATATGATGCAAGAAGTGGTTTTACTTTTGTAAAGTATCCTTTTTATAAAGTAGATCTAAACGAACTTAGTACTAGTGCTATTTTTTCTGAGGGCTTTGGAGATAATGAAATCGTTTGGCTAGGCTCACAAGATAATAAGTTATATAGATTTATACCAGAAGTGGCAAATAAAGTAAAACAACAAAACTATACTGCTCTTATTAGGTCTATTCATTACAATAATGAAAAAATTAGCTTAAATAACCCTATTTTACCTTTCAATAAAAATAATTTGACATTTGATGTTTCTTATCCAGTATTTGGAAATGAAAGTAAAACTACTTTTAGTTTTTGGCTTGAGGGTCAAGATAATGATTGGTCAAATTATGTAAAAGATATAAAAAAAGAATACACTAATCTTCATGAAGGCAAATACATATTTCATGTAAAGGCAAAAGATGCCAGTGGACAAGTATCTTTAGAACAAAAAATTTCATTTACCATTTTACCTCCTTGGTATAGATCTATTTTTGCTTATTTGTTATACTTGATTTTTCTAATTTTTAGTTTTATTCAATTTGGCAAATATCAATCAAGAAAATCATTCCAAAAAGCAGAAAACGAAAGGAAAAACTCCGAATTAACTGCTGCTAAAGATTTGCAAAATAGATTATTGCCAAAACATTTGCCAAATATTTCAAACTTAGAAATTGCTGGTTATTTAAGAACATCAACAGAAGTTGGCGGGGATTATTATGATTTTTTTGAGCAAAAAGATGGTGCATTATATGCAATTTGTGGTGATGCTACGGGACATGGGACGCCTTCTGGAATGTTAGTATCAATAACAAAGGCTGGATTAATTGGCTTGCCTCGTTTAGAACCAAATTTAATGCTTAAAGAGCTTAATAAAATCGTTAAAAAAGTTGATTTGGGAATTTTAAGAATGAGTTTAAATATTGCCTATATTAAAGACAATGAGTTGATTTTAAGTTCTGCTGGTATGCCACCATATTTTATTTATAGAGCAACAAAAAATCAAACTGAGGAAATAATGATTTCTGGCGTTCCTTTAGGTAGTTTTAATAATGTTGATTTTGATCAAATTAAAACAACATTTGAAAAAGGTGATATTTTGGCAATCATTTCTGATGGTTTGCCTGAAGCTCCAAATTTAGTAGGAGAACAATTGGATTATGCAAAAGTTCAGACTATTATAAATGAAAATAATCAATTATCACCACAAGAAATTATCGATAAATTATTGAACGAGGCAGATAATTGGCTAGAAGGGCAACATAATCCTGATGATATAACTATTGTAGTAATAAAATACAAATAAAAAGTCTAGAATGTAACTGCTGTCTCTTATACACATCTGACGCTGCCGACGATAC
>CAWULX010000172.1:0-3058 GCA_963923775.1 uncultured bacterium | reverse complement strand
AATATGCATCTACAGTTGGCGATGACGATATGAGAAAGCATGCTAATTATTTAGGTATTCCATTTATAGATGAATTAGGATTGCCAAAAACAATCGAAGCTCTTAGAAATGACTATGAATTATATGCTGAGGCTCAACCAGCTAAATTCATGCAAAGTGCAGGAAGTAAGGAGGTAGAGGTAGCTTACATAGTAAGAAAGGCTATTATTGGCGGTAAGATTGATTTAGGTGTAAAACCTGGTTCAGCTTATTGGGCAAATGATGGTGGTTTTATTTGTAAGGTTCCTGGAACCACTGCTCCAAATAAATATTTGGTTGAATTTGCGATGCTACCAGGAGATGATAGCGTTGCATTTTTAAACCAATTAAAAAAGCTTCAAGATTAAGCTTCCCCTAAAACAAAAAGAAGTCCGTAACCTAAAAAATTACGGGCTTTTTTTATTATATTTGTTATCATATAACACTACATCATGAATGTTAATGATATGTATCAAATATGCCAATACGCCATTAATAAGGCGCAGAATGGCTATTTAACTCCTGACCAGTTCAATTTGCTTGTAAACCAAGCACAGACTAGTTATCAGGATTATTTATTGGGTGAATTTCAACAATACCAATACGGAAGACCTCAAGCAAGAGTAAATTATAGCCAAAATAGTGATACAAGACAAAGGATGACTCCTTTTATTTTTAATACTACATTAACTATTGACGCAAATGGTCATGCTGATTATCCAGAAGAATATCTTCAAGCTGATTCAATGCTAACATCAACAGATGATAGAGTTAGATTTACCCAACAAGATAGTTTATATTCTTATTTAAAAAGTCAAATTGATCCCATTGCATCTAATCCTATTTACTTATTAGTGGATGATGGATTTCAGTTTTATCCTAAAACATTAGGTACAGCTAAATTAAGCTATGTAATGAATGCACCAACTATTGTTTGGGCATATACACTAGATATAAATAATAGACCAGTATATTCTCCAGTGGGAGTGACAGGCTCAGGAGTACATCCAACAACAGGCTCAGTTGATCCATTATGGTATGATATAGATAAGTTAGAAATTGTAGCTAGAGTATTAAAATTAGTAGGATTAAACTTACAAGCTGGTGTTGTTGAACAATATGCTAACCAAGTAACACAACAAGGACAATAATGACTAGATACCAATTCATAGAAAGAATATTAAGGCAAATCTATAATGGGCAACCAACAGATGATGCTAGCATAACGCCTAATTTGGTAAACCAATGGCTAAATGATGCTATTGGTATGGCTGTAAAGAAAAACTATACAGACTCAATCCAAATGGATGGCGTGGCTTATGTAAACAATTCATTTTATACAACATTCACTGATTTAGCAATAAATGCAGAACCTGTAGATAATGAAACTTACAGCATCAATTTGCCTATTATACCAATTGCACTTGGTAAAAATGAAGGAGTAGCAACATTGCAAATAGTAGGAGATAAAAAAACATCTCAGACTGCTATTCCATTAAGCATGAACCAAGTTGGTTATATACCTCAGTTAAGACCAATTCAAAATAAAATATTGTATTGGGTAGAAGGTAAACAAGCATATTTAAAAAGTAATATTCCATTGAGTGCATTTAAGGCAACAGTTAGATTAATTAGTGGTGGAGATGCTAATGATTTAGATTCTACATTAATTATTCCTGATGATTATGTACCAATGATTATTGAATATGTAAAACAACAATTAGCTTACGAAAGATCAAGACCAATTGACCAGTCAAATGATGGTGTAGATAACGTTAATTAAATAAAAATATTATATTTCATATAAAAGGCGCAGGTGAAGAAATAATTATAAATGGCGAACCACATTATTTAATTCGTCAAGCAGATATATTATCTTACGTTTCAAATAACTAAAGATGGCATCACAAGAAAGAAATTATATAACATTAGATTCAGTAATCAATGATTACTTGGATGAATCTGAGCAATCCGTACATAAATATGCTAAGATATATAACATAGCATATAGAGGTATGGAAACTTTAGGTTTAGATTTTTTCTATAAAATCAGAACAATAAAGATTGTAATAGACAATACAAACTATACAGCTCAATTACCTAATGATTATATTAGTTATACAAAAGTTGGAGTATTAAATTCAAAAGGTGAAATTGTACCATTAATGTACAATAGCAAGATGACGTTTTATGCTGACCAACAACCTGATAGATTGGCTTTAACTCAAGATAATACATTGATTGATTGGTATAATCAAAGTTACCCATTATTCTATAATTATTGGGATGGTTATGGTTTTACAAATATTTATGGTTATCCTAGTGGTTCTCCAGATGTAGGTTCATTTAAAATAGATGATTCTAATGGTGTTATTCTTTTAAGCGAAAACTTCTATTACGAATATATCATGTTAGAGTATTTGGCAGCACCAAATCCTAACGAAAAATATATGATTCCATTGCAATTCAGAGAGGCGTTATTAGCTTGGATTGCTTGGAGAGATATTGCTAATTTACCATCTTCAAGAAAAGGTAATTTAGGTGATAAAAGAGAAAGAGAAAGAAACTTCTATAATCAAAGAAGATTAGCAAATGCTAGATTCAAGCCATTGTACTTAAATGAAGCTTACGATTGGCAGCTTGAAGCACAACGTATGACTGTAAAAGGTTAATTTGCAAATTAAATTGAAACTAAAATAAGAAATGGCAATCATAAACAATCCATTTAACGGAAGATTAAATTTAGATGTAGCTGATTACAGAATATCTAATGGAGATTATATTGATGCCGTTAACATAACAAAAGATGCACAAGGGGTAGGTCAAGACGTTATTGTTTCTAATATTTTAGGAAACACTAATGTGCCATACACATTGCCTGAAGGAACAAATAAAGTTATTGGATTTTATGCTGATAAAATAAGAAATAGAGCATATTATTTTATATGGAATGATAATGGTTATAGTAGCATACTTTATTACGATATGAACAATGATTCAATCGTAAGAGTATTTGAAAGCAAAACTATGAGTGATGGAA
>CAWULX010000171.1:0-3076 GCA_963923775.1 uncultured bacterium | reverse complement strand
CGGAGATGTGTATAAGAGACAGAGAGCAAGTAGATATGGTATTGATGGTAAACTAATTGATTTTGGAAAAGAAAAAGAAGTTCCTACCAAAGAGCTTATTATGGAATTACTAGATTTTATAGATGATGTGGTAGATGATTTAGGCAGTAGACATCATATAGAAAAAGTACAAGAAATTTTTGCTACTGGTACAGGGGCGGATAGACAACTTCGTGTATTCAATGAAACCGGCAGCTTGGTAGAAGTAGTGAAGTATATAGAGCAAAGCTTTTTGTTAGTATAAAGCCAAACTCAATTTAGATAATCTTATTGTGGCTCTTTAAAGTCAAATAAAGTTGCTGTAAAAATGCCCTTCTCTCTTTTCTTAAAGACCACATCCCAATTACCTTTGTATCTTAAAATTTTAGGAACCAATTGACCATTAAAATAAGTCATCTCTACTTCCATTTGTACATTAAAATCATAAGCACCTGCATTATAACTTAATGCATAATTACGACCTAATACTTCTAAGGTTTTAGGATTAAACCATGTAGTCATTTGATCTACCACTACATTATTCTTAGAGAAAAAACCAAGGTCTTCTTTTGGCTTCACTTCAAACATATACACCAATTGACCATGATAGTCTACATAGTCTAATTTGTAATCGTACAATTCATGTGCAGCTTCATCATACAAGTCTAATTTGTTCCCAATAAATGGAATGCCAGGTATTTTTTTCCCTGGATTAAAGAACAACATTTTTAATTGATCTTTTGCTTTACTTAAACCAGAGCCACTCACTGTTCTCACTTTCCCTTTTACAATATTGGTTTCACCACAAATTTGCCCCTTTGTAAAAAACAAACTAGCATATAAGGCTGGTGTTGTATAATTATACTCACCATTAGCATCTTTCATATTGCCAGATACCTTTTCTTCCAATACATCCATGGTTCTACAACCTCCCACTTTATTTTGTCTGGTTTTACTATTTAAAGTAGCAATTACTTGATCATTCTTATCCCTCATTTGAATATAGTTGTAAGAGCTATATCCAATGGTTCTTAAGGTTTTAAATGCTTTATAAAAACTGGTATCTTCTTTTATTCTTTGCAAGATTGCTTTATAGTCAAAATTGTTTCTAACTATTGCATCTGTTAAAGTAAATGACCCATTGTCAAGATTCAAAGTAGTATCCTGCGCTTGAGAAGTTAAACATGTTATGATAAAAATAAGTACAAAGAATATTTTACGCATGTAGTATTTTTTTTGAAAAATTATTTTCCTAAAGTCATTTTATAATCTACTCTCATTTTCCCTTTAGAAATATCATTTAATTTACCTTGTAACATTTTCTTTTTTAAGGGCTTGATATAATCAATGAATAATTTGCCTTCAATATGATCGTATTCGTGCATAATAATTCTAGCAGTGATACCATGAAAAGTTTCTGTTTTTGGTTTAAACTGCTCATCCATATATGAAAGTGTCACCGATTCTGGCCTAGATACATCTTCTCTGATTTTGGGAATACTCAAACAACCTTCATTATATATCCACTCCTTTCCTCCGGTTTCTATAATCTTTGGATTAATGAAAGCTCTTTTAATGCCTGGCGCGTCTGAGTATGCTTCATCTTCAGGCTCGCTATTGGCAAATATTTGGGCACTATCCATTACAAATAAACGAATATCTCTATTAATCTGTGGTGCAGCCAATCCCACCCCATTACTTTCATACATGGTTTCCCACATATCTTCAATGAGCTTTTCTAAGCCTTCATAATTGGCATCAATGGGCTTACAAACCTTTCTTAATACCGTTGCTCCATAGGCAACAATTGGTAAAATCATACTAATCAATTATTAGACCACAAAGGTAGAAATAAATAGGCAGTTTATGCCTTGTTCTGGAGATATTCCTGAAGAAGAATGGTAGCAGCAATTTGATCAATGGTTTTCTTATTTCTTCTATCTTTTTTCTTCATACCCATTTCTACCATAGCCCTAACAGCATTTTTAGAGCTGTAACGCTCATCTACGGATTGTATAGGAATAGCAGGGAATTTCTTTTTAAGTTGTTCAATAGCCTTTAATACCAAAGGTGTTGCATGGGTGGGTGTATCATCTAAATTCATGGGCTCTCCTATTAAAATCAATTCAACGGGCTCATCTTTACAATAAGATTCCAAATAAGTAAATAAATCTTTGGTATCTACTGTGGTTAATCCAGTGGCAATAATTTGCAATGGATCGGTTACTGCTATTCCCGATCTTTTTCCGCCATAATCTATACAAAGTATTCTTGCCACTAATTATAAATAAATTTGAATAAAGATAGATGCAATTACAATAACCCCAAAAACCACACTAGCGATTCCATTAGCAGTCATAAAAGCAATATTCACTTTGCTTAAGTCATTTGGTTTAACAATACTATGCTGATATAATAACATCCCTATAAACACAGCCAAACCCAATAAATATAAAATGTGAAACCCGCCAATATAAAAAGCAATAATCACAAAAAGTGCAGAAAAAATATGTAGTACTCTAGCAATATTTAATGCTCTTTCCAAACCCCAATAGCTAGGGATAGAATACAAAGATTGAGATTGATCAAAATCAATGTCTTGTAATGCGTAAATCACATCAAAGCCGCTTACCCAAAATACCACGGCAAAAGAAAATAACAAAGGCAAAATCGCAAAGCTACCTGTAACAGCTAAATAAGCACCTATAGGCGCAAGCGATAAGCCAATGCCTAAAACTAAATGACATAAATAAGTAAAACGCTTGGTATAGCTATAAAATAATATCACAAATAAAGCAACAGGGGATAAATAAAAACAAATAGTATTAATAAAATACGTTGCAACAATAAAAATGGCCATATTAATACCTATAAATACCAATGCTTTTTCTGCTTTAATAATTCCAGCGGGTATTTCTCTAATAGCTGTTCTTGGATTTAATTTATCAAAATGTCTATCTAAGTATCTATTAAAGGCCATTGCAGTGGATCTGGCTGTAACCATACATAAAATCACTAAGCCAAACTTCAACCATATCTGTTCAAATGCATGATGATT
>CAWULX010000170.1:0-3094 GCA_963923775.1 uncultured bacterium | reverse complement strand
ATCCAAGACTACTTAAATGAATGAATCCTCTTCTGTTCAATGATTTCATATACTATCTATTAGATTTTGAAGATACGGAAATTGATAATAAATTATGTATTTTAGTATCACTATATGCAAGCTATTTTTGATATTTATGGATGGGATGTAATTAACTATGAAATTATTGATCAGGGTTTAATCAATGCAACATTTTCGGTTAAAACAAAAGAGGGTGAAAATTTTATACTTCAATCAGTTAATCATCATATTTTCAAATCTCCTGAAGCAATTGATCATAATATTTATTTAATCGGAAATTATTTTAAAGTACATTTTCCCAATGATACATTTACCCATTTAGTACCCAATAAAAATGGTGCAACTTTAACCCAATGGGAAAATAAATATTATAGAGCTTTTGTTAAATTAAATGGTCATTCTTATGATGTCTTAACTAATGTGCATCAAGCCATGGAAGCTGCTTTTGCTTTTGGCAATTTTACTTCCAAATTAGTGGATCTGCCCATACGTGAAGTTCAAATTACTTTACCTGATTTTCATAACTTAAGTTTAAGATATCATCAATTTGAAACATCCTACATTAAAGGTGATGCTAAAAGAATTGAATCTAGTAAAAAAGAAATTCAGTACTTAATAGAACAACGATCTATTGTGCATCAATATGAAGCTTTTATTGCTCATAAAGAGGCTATTAAAAGAGTTACACATCACGATACTAAAATCAGTAATGTATTATTTGACGCAGAAGAAAAAGCTATTTGTGTGATTGATTTGGATACAGTGATGCCAGGATATTTTATTAGTGATGTCGGGGATATGTGCAGAACCTATTTGCCCAATGTCTCTGAAGAAGAAGCCAATATAGATTTAATTAGTATTGACAAGGGTAGGTGGGATGCTATAAAAAAAGGGTATTTAACTGCTATGGGAAATGCCTTAACTTCTTTTGAAATGGAACATTTTGAATTTGCAGGCCAATTTATGATATATATGCAGGCTTTAAGATTCTTAACGGACCATTTAAATATGGATATTTATTATGGTGCAAAATATAATGGCCAGAACTATGTTCGGGCCATTAATCAAATTGCATTATTAGAAGCATACAATAAGATGCTTCAATAAATTGCTATTAATAATCTGGGTTCATTGCAAAATCTGGTTGGCGATTTTTCCATTTACCTCGGGTAAAATCAGGAATTTCTTGTACCTGACCATGTTCAGCAATAGATTTTTCAGAAAGGGGCGTTACAGCATACCAGGTTGCTAGATCGTAAACATCAATAGGGAAGTTTACTTTTCTCTTAATACACTCAATAAAAGCATTTTCAACAAAAAAGTCCATTCCACCATGACCTGCTCCAACCGCATCTGCCTCATATTTTTTCCATAAAGGATGATCATACTCTTTTAAATAGGTTTCAGGATTTTCCCATTGATGTGCTTTTTTAGACAATCCCTCAATATATATATGTCCTGCACTTAACTCGCCAGCATGGAAATCCTGCCAAAGTCCTTGAGTTCCTTGAACACGGAAGCCAAGGTTGTAGGGACGAGGGGAATTGGTGTCGTGCGTTAATATTATAGTCTCTCCATTTGCTGTTTGCAATTGGGTAGTAACAATATCTCCTAATTTAAAATTTAATTTCGCATTTGGATGATTTTCACCGCCTTTGGGGTGGTTAACTATATATTTATGTAAACCTCTTGCTTTAGTTGCTACAGAAGAAAGTCTTGTTAAAAGATTCCCTCTATTAATATCTGTCATCATTGCTACCGGGCCTAAACCATGGGTTGGATAAAGCTCGCCGTTTCTATATAAAGAGTGATTGGTTCTCCAATGTGCTTCACTAAAGCCTTTTTCCCCGAATTCTACACCAGAATTACTATCTGCAGAGTTAGGGCTATTGAACTTTACACCTCTTAAATCGTGCTCATAACCACCTTGTAAGTGTAATAATTCCCCGAACATACCTTTTTTAACCATATTATATACAGCCATAACATCTCTTCTATAACACACATTTTCAAGGCACATGACAGGTATACCTGATTTTTCACTTGCATTCACTATATCCCAACAATCGGTTAGTTTTATCGCTCCACAAACTTCTACACCTGGTATAATACCATTTTTAATGGCTTCTAAAGCTTGAGGAATATGCCATTCCCATGGTGTAGCAATGATAACTGCATCAATATCATCACGTTGTAGCAGTTGTTTGTAATTTTCACTTCCTTTATTAAACTCAATTGCAGCTGGTCTACCAGCATCTCTAAGAATCTTTTGAGCATCAGCTAGCATTCTAGGATCTGGGTCTGCGAATGCAATTATAGTTGTGTCTTTTCTTTGACAAAGCATTTCTAAATGACTTTGGCCTCTAAATCCAGTTCCGATAATGCCAATTCTTACTGTATCCATAGTTGAATTAGCTTGAGCTTTAATATAAGATGGACTCAATCCAATAGCTAAAGAACTCATACCAGCATTTTGTACAAATTGGCGTCTTGTAAATGATTTTGACATAGCAATTGTTGTTTATAATCTTTATAAGTTAGAAATCAAATAGGTATTTAAATGTACTAATCTTATCTGAATCTTAGTATCTTTTGTTCTATTGTAATACACAGATAATCAATCTAAATTATCTAATTTTCTTATAATTAACATTATGTTAAGTAGATATATTTAAACTAACTCCTTTTATAGAATATTATACATTGGGATTAAGATTGTAGTTTTAAGTAATTAAAGAAAACGAATGAAAACATCCCCTTATCTTAAGTTAGTCTCTATTCTTGGATGCATTTTTATAATGCATTCGAATTCCTTGGCTCAGGATAGTTTAATAGATCAAAAAGGTTGGATATATAAAGGCGGTATTAAAAAAGGCAAAAAAGATGGTTATGGGACTTTATATATGAAAACGGTTTTAGGTAAAGATAGTTTGGTTACAGGATATTGGAAACATGATCAATTTATGGGAATCTATGAATACCCTTTCAAAATGCTGGGAAAAACCTTTATGGTGAGTAATGTTCAAATATCCTATGAACCTGGAACGCCTCCAAATAATACCATTGAAATAAG
>CAWULX010000169.1:0-3101 GCA_963923775.1 uncultured bacterium | reverse complement strand
TTACCGCGTTGATTGTTTCAGTTAATGTACCAATTTGGTTCACTTTTACTAATAATCCATTTGCAATTTTCTTATCTATACCAGTTTGTAAACGATTTACATTTGTTACAAATAAATCATCACCTACTAATTGACACTTAGAACCAATTGTATCGGTTAAGTTTTTCCAACCAGCCCAATCGTCTTCTGCCATACCATCTTCAATAGAAACAATTGGATATTTTTTTACCCAAGATTCCCAGTATTTCACTAATTGATCAGAACTCATTTCTTTACCAGAACTCTTATGGAAAACATATTTCTTCTTCTTAGCATTCCATAATTCACTGTTAGCAGCGTCCATTGCAATCGCAATTTGAGAACCTGCTTTATAGCCAGCAGCGTTGATTGCTTCTAATACAGTTTCAATAGCTTCTTCATTACTTTGAATATTTGGTGCAAATCCACCCTCATCACCTACATTAGTGCTATATCCTTTTTTCTTTAAAGTACTTTTTAACTGATGGAAAATCTCCACGCCCCATCTTAAACCTTCGCTAAAGCTAGGCGCACCCACTGGCATAATCATGAACTCTTGGAAATCAATTTTATTATCTGCGTGTGCACCACCGTTCAAGATATTCATCATTGGCATTGGCAATGTTCTTGCATTGGTACCACCAATATATCTGTATAAAGGTAAATTAGCTTCTTCAGCCGCAGCTTTTGCAACAGCCATTGATACAGCTAAAATAGCATTAGCACCTAATTTAGCTTTGTTAGGTGTGCCGTCTAATTCAATCATTACTTGATCAATAGCAGCTTGAGATGTAATATCAAAACCTGTAATACCATTAGCGATAATTGTATTTACATTTTTTACTGCTTTCAAAACGCCTCTTCCTAAATATTTTTTCTTGTCATTATCTTTTAATTCAACTGCTTCGTGTACACCAGTACTAGCACCACTTGGTACAGCAGCACGACCTAACGCACCTTCATCTGTTAATACATCTACTTCTACTGTAGGATTTCCACGGCTATCTAAAATTTGTCTAGCTTTAACGTCAACAATGTAACTCATAGTTTGATTATTTATTTTCTAAAATATTGTACTGTTTGAGAACGCAATTTACACCCATTTTTTTTAATGGGTAAGCAATTTGAAGATTTCTTCTAAACTAGCTTCTTCTGTGTGTAAACGCTCAATATTCAAACCCATATCCAATGCAAATTGCATCACTATTTTCTTAACATCCTTACCCTCAGCGGTTTTTACAACTAACAGGTGTTTGTCAATACTGATTATTTCCAAGCTTAGTTTCGAAAGATGTTCTGTTAAATGAACAATTTCTTCCTCGAAAAGAATATGTAAATTGTTAGATCTTGGTTTTAACAAGGAAGCGATTGGCTCATTTGCCACTAATTTACCTTGATGCATCACTAATACCCTACTGCATACCGCTGCAACTTCTTGTAAAATATGTGAAGAGAACAAAATCATTGAATGCTTACTTAAGTGTTTGATCACTTCTCTAATTTCTATTAATTGATTAGGATCCAAACCAGAAGTAGGTTCATCCAATAATAATAAAGCAGGTTGATGTATAATCGCAGCAGCAATACCCACTCTTTGTTGATACCCTTTAGATAGTTCTCCAATTTTTTTATGTTGCATCGAACCCAATTGAAGTAAGTCAATGACTTCTTTAATTCTATAAGGAATATTTTTTAAATGATGAACAGCTCCTAAGAATTGTAAATACTCTTTCACATATAAATCTTTATACAAGGCATTGCTTTCAGGTAAATAGCCAATCATTTTTTTTGAATCAATAGAGTCAACCTGAATAGCAGCATTATTAAGTGTTATTTTTCCAGTATCTGGAGCCAAAATTCCAGCAATCATTTTTAAAGTAGTACTCTTTCCAGCACCATTAGGACCTAAGAAACCTACAATTTCACCTGGATGCACTTCAAATGAAATATCATCAACTGCTTTTTGATGATTGTATTGTTTTTGAATATGACTTACTATTAAAGACATACTCAAAATTACATCCTTTTAGGGAAGTTGGTCATACTCATTTTGAGCTGCATATTTTCCGAAAATAAAAAACCCAATGCTGATGGGTAAGAAAATTAATAAAATAATCACCCATTGTAAAATAGTGTTCGCTTTTGCAGCTTCAGTGGCTGCACCAATTTTTACAAATGCTTCATATAATAAAAATAAAATAATGGCTGGGGACAAAACCATCCATATATATCCTAATAATTTTTTTAATGTATTCATTGTTACAAATTTTTCAAGTAATAAAATTAGTCCATCACATTTTTGTCAATCTTATTGGTAAGATATGCCGCGCCAATAACCAGACAAACAGTGGCTACGCCAATTGGATACCATAAACCTGCCAATACATCTCCAGCTGGGTTAGCAGATGTTTTGGTGAACTCTACAATCAATGTTCCTAAAAAAGGAACCAATCCGCCAAAAACTCCATTACCAATATGATAAGGTAAAGACATGGAGGTATACCTGATTTTTGTGGGGAACATTTCTACCAAGAAAGCAGCAATAGGACCATACACCATTGTTACATACACAATTTGAATAAACACCAACCAAACCATATCCCAAAATGCAGCAGTTCCTAAAGTTTTTTCAACAACCACATTGGGTTTAGGAGACTGATATTGAATCATGTCAGGATTGATTAATGTCATAGGCCTTGATCCGTCCATTGGTGCTTTTAAAATCATGGTATCTGTTATATGATACCTAAAAACAGATCCGTCTAAATAAAAAGTATCTGCTTGGGTTTTTAAATACAATTTTGTTTTATCCTTTGAATCAATTAATGGAAAAGCAGATTGAGAGTTGGTTAATCTGTTGTCTAAAATTTGAACTCTTTTGCTTGCAGCAGTAATATTGATAAACTCTTTATAGATAGGTCGATAAGTAACTATCGCTAATAACATACCAGTTAACATAATCCACTTTCTTCCAATCTTATCACTTAACCATCCAAATAATACAAAACAAGGAGTTGCCATTAAAATAGCAATTAGCATGATATTTCTGGATTGTATCTGTCTCTTATACACATCTGACGCTG
>CAWULX010000168.1:0-3109 GCA_963923775.1 uncultured bacterium | reverse complement strand
AAAACAGTAAACATGCCAGGAGTAGCTGTTGGATTAGCATGGACTTATGTTGGGGGAGATATATTATTTATTGAAACCTTATTATCTGAAGGTAAGGGTGAATTAAAATTGACTGGTAATTTAGGAAATGTTATGAAAGAGAGTGCAACTACTGCTCTAACATATTTACAAGCCAATTATAAAAAAATTGGTGTTGATCCTGAATTGTTAAAAACTAAATCAATTCATGTGCATGTACCTGAAGGTGCTGTGCCCAAAGATGGTCCTAGTGCTGGAATTACAATGCTAACTGCTTTAAGTTCGGCCTTTACCGGTAGAAAGGTTAAACCTTATTTAGCTATGACTGGCGAGATTACATTAAGAGGTCAGGTATTACCAGTAGGTGGTATAAAAGAGAAAATCTTAGCAGCAAAAAGAGCGGGCATGAAAGAAATAATTTTGTGTTGGCAAAATGAAAAAGATGTTAATGAAATTGATCAAAATTTTATCAAAGGTGTTCAGTTTCATTATGTAAAAAATATGCAACAAGTTTTAGATCTTGCCTTAGTATAAACAAATAATGTAGATTTGTTATATGTGTAAAATAAGGCAAAGACAAATTTGGACATATGGGTTAGGATTCATTTGCCTTATTCTATCTACCAATCCAATTGCTGGACAGGCAGTAGGAGGTAATGCTGTATTTAATTTTATTGGTTTATCACCTTCAGCAAAAACAACTGCATTTGGAGGGTTAAATATTAGTCAGCTAGATGGAGACCTTGGTATGGCATTCACTCAACCTGCTTTTTTAAATAAGGAAATGGATGGGCAGTTACATTTAAGTATCAAGCCCTATGTAGCATCTATAAATCAGTACAATTTTAGTGGAGCCCATTTTGTAAATCGTTATAAAACAAGTTTAAGTTGGGGAGTGCAGTATATGGACTATGGAACCATTCCCATGACAGATATAGCAGGCAATGAGATAGGAAGTTTTAGACCCAATGAATATGCTTTTCAATTGAGTCTTTGTCATCGTTATCAATCTAATTTTAATGTAGGAACAAGTGTAAAGTTTTTACAATCTAATTATGGCATATATCATTCTAATGGGATTGCTGCCGATGTTGGTATTTTATATACACCTTATAATGGCTTAACCCAATACGCTATATTAATCAATAATATAGGGGTTCAATTAACTAAGTTTAATCAAAAAGAGAATTTACCATTTAATATTACAGCTGGAGTTTCAAAAAAATTAGCTGATGCGCCTTTTCAATTTTCATTAACTGCACAAAGGTTGTCAATATGGGATAATACGTTTAATGATACTAATTTTAATAGTTTAGAAGGAATAAGTTCTTCCAGTAAATACCAAAATATCTTCAATCATTTAATTTTTGCAACAGAAATCTATCTCGGTTCTTCCGTTAATCTTACAATGGGTTATAATTTCTTAAGAAGATTTGACTTAAATGTTCAGAATCAAAAAAACAGTTTAAATGGATTGAGTGCTGGCTGTTCTATTATGGTGAATAATATACAAATGCAATATGCTAATGCATTTTTTCAAAATAATCTAAATCATCACTTTGCCATTATTTATCAAATAAAGAAGAAGTATTAACCTTTTTTCTTTGGTAAGATTGCTTTTGGTTTTTGTGCTTCTTTATTGACAATTGTTTTCTTTGTAGTAGGAGTGTTTGTTACTGGTTCTGGAGCAGTAGGGGTTGTGCTACTCACTTGGTCAGGTAGTATATAATCCGATTCCGCTTTTATATCTTCTGTTTCAACTGGTATGTCTGCAGAAATAGTATCCTGACCAACAAAATTGATATTTAAATCGCCCATGCCTGAAGGTTTGTCAAAGCTTGCATTGGGGTCTAAATTACATGCTGGGTCATTGGCTACTTTAGCCATAAAATATGCCCAGATGGGTAAAGCACCATGAGCACCTTGTCCAAAATAATTATCTGTAAAGCGAATATATCTATCATCAGCCCCCACCCAAGCACCTGCTAGTAATTGAGGGGTATATCCCATAAACCATAAATCACTATTGTCGTTAGTAGTTCCTGTTTTTCCTGCAATGGATTGAGCATTGATGCCAAATGAATACATACTTCTTCCTGTGCCTTTTGAGATAACACCTTGCATCATACTAACCACAGAATAGGCAGTTACTTCGTTGATTACTTTTCTTCTTTGAGGGGAAAAGCTCTCTAATACATTTCCATTTTTATCTTCAATTCGATTAATAAAGAAAGGTTGTGCATTATAACCACCACCTGGGAACATGGTGTAAGCTTGAACCATTTCAAATAAAGAAATTTCTGCAGATCCTAAGGCAATACTAGGGTAGGCAGGGATTTCTGTTTGAATATTACATTTTTTTAAATAGTCCACAAACTCTTTAGCCGCTTCATTGCCCTTAGGATTTATTTGTTTCATGATAAATCCAGATGCACAGTTTCTAGATTCAGCTAAAGCCTGTGCCATTGGCATTGACATCCCAGTACATGATTTTGGCGTATTGGGTACCATGCCATAACCATCAAAATTTTGCTGTTGGTCTTGTACAATGCTAAATGGAGTAAAGCCAGCTTTTTCAATCGCTAAAGAATACAATAAAGGCTTCATAGTAGATCCAACCTGCCTTTTTGTGTTTTGATTGACATGGTCGTATTTGAATGTTTTAAAATCAACTCCACCCACCCAAGCTTTAACTTCACCGGTAAATGGATCAACTGCTAAAAAGCCTGTTTGCAAAATTTGTTTATGATATTTTAATGAATCCAAAGGAGTCATAGTGGTATCAATAAATCTATTTTTATTATAAGCGAAAATGCGCATATTCACAGGTTCGTCAAAAGATTTACGAATCTCTGTTTCATCAATATCTTCCGCTTTCATTTTCTTCCAACGATCGGTTTGTTTAATGGCCAACTCTAATAAATTATTAAAGTCTTTCCAGATAGTTCCGTTTTTAATATTATTCTGATCGTTAAAAGCTTTTTGTAAATAGGACATATGTCTTGCAACTGCTTCTTCAGCATAGTATTGCATTCTTGGATTAATAGCTGTCTCTTATACACATCTCCGAGCCCACGAGACCTCTCTACAT
>CAWULX010000167.1:0-3158 GCA_963923775.1 uncultured bacterium | reverse complement strand
CATGAATTTTGCCAGGGGCTGCAAATACTTCTCTATTGTATTTAAATGCTAAACCTGCTGTTATCATACTTCCACCTTTTGTATCGGTTTCAATGACAATAGTTGCATCAGATAATCCAGCAACAATTCTATTTCTTTTAGGAAAGTGAAAATGTATAGGAGAGGTTTGGCTGGTGAATTCAGTAAAAATGCCACCATGTTCTAACATGCTAATCGCTAGTTTGCGATTTTGTGTTGGATATATCTGATCCAACCCGTGCCCTAAAACGCCCCATGTGGATATTTGAAAATCTAAAGCGGTTTGATGTGCAATGGTATCAATTCCTGAAGCTAATCCACTTACAATACCAATGGGCAGGTGTTTTATTCCTTCCATGAGATCTTTAATAATTGCAAAAGCTTGTTTTGTATGAGCCCTTGTACCCACTATACTTAATAAGTAGGGTAATTGATAATTTCCTTTTCCTTTGAAATAAAGTAATAATGGCGCATCGTCTATATGTAGTAACCTATTAGGATAATCCTTATCAAGAATAGAAATGCTTTTGATAGTATGCTTTTCTATGAAATCAATTTCTCTCTTTGCTATTTCAATAGGCCAGTATATATTTTGTAAATGTGGTGTTGTTTTGCAATAATCAAATACTAGTTTTGCTGTTCCTAATTCAATTAGTATTTTCTTCTTTTCTATTTCGCTAATGCCTTTCAATTTTGAAAAAGCAATAAGGTAAATTAATTCATTGATAGAGTTTTGTGTATACATTGTACAATACTCATGTATAGAACAATATCAATGAAGCGTATAAATACCTTAAAAAATAATCCTAAAACTAGTTCTTCTATTAAGCGCCCTTCCTGCTTCGGTGTTGTTAGAGGCAATTGGCATGGTGTCTCCGTAACCAATAGTGCTAATTCTATTAGCTTCAATCTGATGATTGATTAACCATTGCTTAATAGCTTCTGCTCTTTTAGTAGAGAGTAATTTATTTTGTGTAGGATTGCCCGTATTGTCTGTATGTCCTTCAATAATAATGGTCGCTTTTTTATTTAACTTTAAAAACACTGCAACACTATCTAATTCCTTTCCTGCAAATTTGATTTGATCAGAATTGATTTCAAATAAAACTGCATTGAAATTTTTAGTTTGATTTACTACCACAGCAAAATTGGTAGTGTCTTCTTTCATAAATCCTCTGGTTCTTTCAGGCAATACTACTTTATAAATATCTAATCCACCTCTAGTGTCTGCTCTGTCACTTGCCATAAAAGCATCCTGCCCATTACTAGCAACGCTTATGCTACCTTCGTTATCAAAGGTGTTAATTGGATAGCCCAAATTAATGGGCTTGGACCACTCTCCATTTTTGTCTTTTCTACTTACAAATACATCTGATCCTCCAAAGCCTGGCCAACCATTAGAAGCAAAATACAAGGTTTGATTGTCTGCATGAATAAATGGTGCTTGTTCGTCTGCGGTGGTATTAATATTGGGTCCTAGATTTTCGGCCTCTTCCCAATAACCTTTTTCATTTTTATAACTCACATAAATATCAATTCCTCCGTAACCATCTGGACTGTTACTACAAAAGTATAAAGCATTGCCGTCGGGACTAATACTTGGGGCACTTTCCCAAAAATCGGTGTTGATATTTCTTCCTAAATTTTTTGGTGCACTCCATCCACTATCTGTTGCGGTTGCTTTATAAATATCATATCTGCCATAACCCATGCCCGGAAAATCTGCTGCAAAATATAAGGTTCGTTGATCTTTACTTACACTAGCGCTTCCTTTTTTAGCACTACTATTTAAAGCGTCTTTCATTAACTGCGCTTTGGTAAATCCTTCCTTATTTAAATAGCTCACAAAAAAATCTTCTCTCTGCCAATTGGCTCTTCGCATAAAAAGCAAAGTGCTATCTTGAAAATTAATACTCGGAAAATATTCGGCATCTTTACTGTTAATACTATCCCCTAGATTTTGAATGGTGATTTCTTTTGCTAAAGGGTATCTAATGGCAAAACTGCAGGTTTGATAAAGCTTCTCCGCCTTGTCTTGTAAATAATCGGGTAGGGTATTGTTGGTAATTAAAGATTGCAACTTAGTATATGGTGTTTTGTAATCACCTTTCATGGCATATAAACTAAGGTACTTAACTATAAAAGGTTTTGCTTCCATACTATCTTCTTTCCATGCTTGATCAAAAGCAATAATGGCTTCGTCGATTTTCTTTTGTTCGAAAGCTTCTTGAAAAATAGATAGTTGAGAAAAAGTAGGTTTACTAATGCTTAAAAAAAGCAAACTGAATAAGGCAATATGCAATTTGCTTTTAAACATGATTAAGGTACTTGAATAAACTTATGCAATTGTGCACTTAATTCCCATTGAGGGTGGTCTTTGATATAGTCAATCACTATAGGAGTGATTTGCGCAGACTTATCCCACTCAGGTTGTAAATATAATTTGCAAGAAGGACTTACTTGTTTTGCATAAGTTTCTGCCCATTCAAAATCGTGCTTATTAAATACGACCACTTTTAATTCCGAAGCCAATGCAATATTTTCTTCTAATGGTGCTTTAAATTTTTTAGGAGATAAACAAATCCAATCCCAGTTTCCAGACATTGGACTTGATCCTGAAGTTTCAATATTGGTTTCAAATCCAGCTTCTTTTAAAGCAGTAGTGAGCGCATCTAAATTATATAATAAGGGTTCGCCACCAGTTACAATAGCTAATCTACCTGGATGCGCTTTGGCTGCATGTATAATTTCTTCAATCCTTAAAACAGGATGTTTTGAGGCATCCCAGCTCTCTTTAACATCGCACCATACACAACCCACATCACAACCAGCCAATCTAATAAAAAACGCAGCACGGCCTTGATGAAATCCTTCACCTTGTAAAGAATAAAACATTTCCATTACTGGATAAGAAGTAGGTTGGCTCAAAATAATTGATTATAAATTTTATAAACCTTGGTAGGCTTTCATCGTATTTTTTAATAAGGCAGCAATGGTCATTAAACCTACTCCTCCTGGCACAGGTGTAATAGCACTTGCTACTTCACATGCAGAAGCATAATGTACATCACCTTTAATTCTAAATCCTTTTTTTGCAGTTTCATCTGCAACCCTGGTAATACCCACGTCAATAACAGTAG
>CAWULX010000166.1:0-3164 GCA_963923775.1 uncultured bacterium | reverse complement strand
GGTATTTTTAAAGCAGAGGCTTCTGTTAGAAATGAAAAAACAGATAGTTCAATTCAAGAAACTTTAGCAGAGATTGACAAGATTCGTACTGAAAAAGTAGGTGAAGATGAGCTATCTAGAATGAAAAATTATTTAGCTGGTGGATTTGCAAGATCTTTAGAAAATCCAACAACCATTGCAGGTTTTGCTATGGCAATTGAAAAATACAATTTACCTGCAGATTATTACCAAAAATACTTAACCAATTTGGCATTAGTGAATGCATTGCAGGTTCAAGAAGTGGCAGCAAGTTTATTGCAACCATCTCAAATGCATATTGTGGTAGTGGGTGATGCTAAACAAGTAGCTAAGGGTTTAGAAAAATATGGTGAAGTTAAATACTTCGATATAGAAGGAAATGAAGTGGCGGCTCCTAAAGAAGTAAAAGCGGATGCATCTTTAACTGTTGAAAAATTATTGAATAACACCATTCAAGCGATGGGTGGGAAAGAGCAAATTGAAAAAATTAAAGATGCACAACTTAATGGCAAAGTATCTGTCATGGGGCAGTCTATAGATGTTGTTCAAAAAATTATTCAACCTGGAAGTGCGGTAATGCTTATGTCTATGGGTGGAATGGTGATTTCAAAGCAAGCAGTGGTGGATGGTAAATATGAAGTAAGTCAACAAGGAATGCAAGCCCCTATCACTGATGAGATAAAAGAAGGTTTGGACGAATCTACTTACCTAGTACCTGAAATGATGTACCAACAAAAAGGGTATACATTAAACATCATTGGAATAGAGCAAGTGGATGGTAAAGATGCTATTGATGTTGAAATCACATCACCATCTGGCAAAAAATCTCACCGATTCTATGATAAAACTACTTTTTTATTAGTGAAGACTACCAAAGTAGAGAAAGGTCCACAAGGTCCTGTTACGCAACAGCAATACTATAAAAACTATCAAAAAGTTGAAGGTGTGTCTTTTGCTAAAGAAGCTGTGATGGATTTAGGACAGTTTAAAATGAATTTAAACTTTGACGCTATTAAAGTGAATCAAGGAATAAAATTAGAAGATCTTAAATAATTTAAACCTGTGCCATAAAAAAACGCTCCAAGAAATTGGAGCGTTTTTTTATTGATTTAATCCTAAACTATTTAGAATTTTATTCCATATCCAATACTTAAAATCAATCTATTCGTTTTTTGTTCAGCATAATAATTGTCTTTGTCTATTAAACGATAAGGAAATATCGCATCTTTACTATTGATACCTATAATGGTTAAGTCTATAAAATGGTTGCCCATTCTGTATCCCAATCCACCACTAATGCTCAAATGTGATGCGCTTATGCTATTGTCTTTGTAGGGAGAACCATAATATGCGGCACCTGCTCTTGCCAACCAAGCATTGGTTAATTTAATTTCTGAACCAATTTTAAAGTTAATAGCGTTTTTGTAATTATTCTTTATAGTGGAATTTAAATCTTGGTAGTAATTGACAACAGATTGATCGTTCTCTAAAGTATAATATTTAGTACCGGCATAATTTACAAATTCCAAGTCTGCACTAATAAAGCCCAATGGTTGAGTTGGTTTGCTTGGGCTAGCAAAGAAATAACTACCACTTAAGATGGCTTTGGTAGGAGTGCTAACTGTATAGTTACTTGTTGGGTAAAAATTATTAGGGTATTGGTTTTTTAAATCACCAGAACCAATTCCTCCTGGAAATTCATTGCTGTACATAGAAGCACTTACCGCATCGCTAAAGCTAATTAATTGAGGTGTATGCACTGTTAGGCCCATTCTCAAAAAAGCTTCTGGTTTATATATCAATCCTAGTTTAGCACCAATACCAAATCCTTTTGAACTGTAGTTCTCAAAAAAATCAAATAAGGCTTGATTATTTGAAGCGTATGATTCAGTATAGTTTAAAGATTTTGAATAATTAATCATGGGCATCACAATAGCTCCACCTAAGTATAATTTATCTTCTACATTACTTGCCCATGTAAAACTCATTTCGTTATAACTCCCAGTTGTAGTGGCGTCATAAAATTGGTTTACCTTGCCATTTGCAATAGCTTGGTAATCGGTAACGTCTTTATTGGCGTTTAGTACAGGGGTTACTAATTTAGACCAATAAGCTAATGAGCTACCATAAATATAATTTTGCTGAGCTTGTGTTAAACTTGCGCCGTCATAATATAATTGGTCAGCAAATTTTTCTAAATAGCTACTATAATTATTTTGACCTCTAAAGCTAAAGTTGTTATTGTAATCTGCGATCTTAGTATAACTTATAGAGAAATTACTATTCTTGTATTTACTTCTTTTATTTTCATCAGCAAACACTACACCTACACTTCCTAAACTCATTTTACCGTTATCAATACTAGATTTATTTCCAAAGTAATTGAATTGGTTCTTATTGGCAATAAAGTTAGGAGATACATAAAATTCGTTCGATTTATAAAAACCTAATCCAGCAGGATTAATACTTGTTGCTGATAAATCTCCTCCTAAAGATCCCATGGCACCGCCTAAAGCATTACTTCTTGGTGTACCATTAGGTGCAAACCATGATAATCTTATAGCGTCTTCTGGAGTTTGCGCATTTGCATGATAAGCGGCGCAAGATAAGAGTAAGAAAAATAATTTCTTCATATTTTAATGTTTAATCAATTAGTATTTTAATAACTAGTGACGACCACCGCCACCTCTTCTACCACCTCCAACGAAATTTCCACCGCCGCCTCCGCTGCTACCGCTAAAAGAGCTACCACCGCCGCTATTAAAGCTTGGGCTGCTATTGGATCTTACAGGTGCTGAATTAAAATTATTATTAGAGAAACGTGCTGGTCTTTCTAAATTATTTGAATTGTTGTTTCCGTTATAAGCAGCATTGCTACTCACAGCTCTTCTTACCAAATTACTGAAGCTATTGCTGTTTACATTGGCACTATTAATATTTCTGCTACCACCATTCATACTAGCATTAGGTCTGAAGCCATTGCCATTAAAGCTTCTATTATTGTTATAGCCAGCAAGATTGGTTCTGCTTGGTTGCATGGGAATACGCTCTCTTAAACGCATCCCGTTATTAGGGAATCCAATTCCTCCATAATAACCTCCTCCGTAAAAAATTGGTCTATAAGGATTCCAATAACCAGCATAGTA
>CAWULX010000165.1:0-3185 GCA_963923775.1 uncultured bacterium | reverse complement strand
AGAGGTCTCGTGGGCTCGGAGATGTGTATAAGAGACAGGTCTTAATAATCCTAATTCTGAAGCCTCCACAGATAAATATTCAGGGAAGCTTAACATCATAATATTGCTAAAACAAAAACCAGCAATACCAATTTTAAACAATTGTTTTCGATTTACTTTTTTTTTGCTAATTAAATCATTGCCTCCTAAATGAATCATGGGCTCATAGCCAACAAAAGCTAATAATTGAACAAGCTCTTTTAAACTTATAAGTGAAGGATTGTAAATAATTTTGATTTCTTTCTTTTCAAACTGTGTTTGAGAGTGAATAATTCCTGAATTAATTTTATTTAAATGCTCCAACAACCATACACAGCTTACACAATGAATTTGTGGTAAATAAAATATTACCAAGGCTTGATCATTACTTATTTGCTGAACTAATTGATCTTGTATGGAAGGACTATCTAAATAATTATATTTTTCAGAAGTAAAACTACCTTTTGCAGTTAATCCAGGCATTTGGTTCAAGTCATAATATTGACACATGCCATTTTCATCTAATAATTGATAAACCAATTTACAACCATCACAACAGAAAAATTTCTCCTGAATGGCTATGACAGGTTCACAGGATGTTCCGCAATGATAACAATTAGTGGTACTCATTCAAATGCAAATATCTGCAGCATATGAATCCTTACCTATAAGCTATCTCATGCTATTTTATGACAAAACTCATATTTTGAAAACTAGGGTCCAAACTATTGAAGACTTTATAGTAACCCTGTTTATACCATTTGAATCTGGCAATATTAGCCAAAATGGTTGCTTTAATATAAGCTTGTTTTTTCTCCAGCTTATTGATTAGCAATTGTTGTTTAGGATTTGCTTGCTTCTTTAAGGCAGTCCACCAATCATAATTAGTATAGGTTTTTAAAAAAGCCTCCTCAGAAGGTAAATCATTATAAACTTTCTTGTTATTCAAGTACCAATTTAAGCAGAAGTCATTGATTAAATTCTCTTGCCAAATTTTTTGATAATTAGTATCTAAATAAATATTATTGGCTGGAACCCACTGGTCTGGATAAATTCCACCACCACCATATACTATATGTCCTTTAGGCGTTTTAAATGCTTTTCCTTTCTGTGTTGAATCAGGAATGCCTTGTGCATCTAAATTGATGCGATTATAAAAATCATGCTCATAAGCTAATTTGCCTTTTGCATAAGATCTTTGAATATTTCTACCTAAAGGTGAATAATATTTTGCAGTAGTTAATCTTAAAGCGCCTCCGTTAGACAACCTAAATTGCTGTTGAACCAATCCTTTTCCAAAACTGGTTCTTCCTATAATGGTGGCTCTATCCCAATCTTGTAAAGCTCCAGCCAACACTTCACTAGCCGAAGCCGAACCTTCATCCATCAATACAAATACCTTGCCTTGTTCGAATAAACCTTCTCTCTTGGAAGTATAATCCACTCTTGTCGCATGCAAGCCCTCGGTATAAACAATTAATTTATTACCACTAATTAATTCATCAGCAATGGCAACTGCTTCTGACAATAATCCTCCGCCATTTCCTCTAAGATCAATCACTAAAGACTTAATTCCTTTTTGAACCATTGGATCTAAGGCTTGCATAAATGCTTCATAGGTTCTATCTGCAAATTTATCAACCCTTATATATCCTGTTGTGTCATTTATTAAATAATGTGCATCAATGGGTGACACAGGAACATTACCTCTAAAAATTTGTTTCACTATTTTTTTACCATCCCTAAGAATTTCTAATTTAACAGAACTACTTTCAGGTCCCTTGATTTTTTTTCTAATTTCATCTGCATCCCATTTTTTACCAGAAAGCTGAATACTATCATCTGCTCTTAATAATATATCCCCAATTTGCAAACCTGCTTTTTGAGAAGGCCCTTCAGGTATAACATAAGTTACCATGATACTATCTCTGTCTTGTTGAAATTCAATGCCAATACCTCTGTAATTAGTACCCAATTGTTCATTCACTTCTAGTAAATCTGATGGAGGAATATATACCGAGTGTGGATCTAAATGTGCAAGGTATTCCTCCATTAAACGAACAGATAAACTGTCCGATGGAAGACTATCCACATATTTTGATTTAGCAATCTCCATAATTTCTTCTATGGGTGTAGCAGAGGATTTGCCTATATCTTTAAAGGAGAAATTACCTTTAGTGAAATTCCCTAAAATAATACCTATAACTAATATTAGCGCGTATAAAATTGGCTTATGCCAATTGGATGATAGATTTTCTTTCATGCTTTATGATTAATGCAAAATTACATGAATTAAAGCTTAAAATATGTTAATTTCACTGTTAGATAGTATAGCATGAAAAACAACTTTATCATAGCAGATAGCGGTGCCACCAAATGCCAATGGACCATTGTTCAACAAAACAAGAAAAAAACCATTACCACCATTGGAATTAGCCCCTATTTTTTGAATACCCAAGAAATAATTCAAATTATTCAAAAAGCATTCAACAAAAAAGTTGATTACGATACTATTAAAAATATTTATTTCTATGGAACGGGCTTGACCAACCAAAGCAATGTGCTCATTCTAAAAAAAGCATTGAATACAGTTTTCAAAAAAGCCAATCTTGATATCCAAACCGATTTAATGGCCATTGCAAGAGCAGCATGTATGAATGAGAAAGGCGTTGCTTGTATTTTAGGCACTGGTTCCAATGCTGGATTTTATAATGGAAAAAAAATAGTGAAAAATAGTCCAGGATTAGGCTATGTTTTGGGAGATGAAGGAAGTGGCACCTACTTAGGAAAGAAAGTATTACAATATTATTTATACAAAACCTTCGATGAGGATTTGATGAATGCCTTTGAACAAAAGTACCATACTGATAAATCAAGCATATTAAATAAAGTGTATAAAGAACCTTTAGCCAATAGATATATCGCGCAGTTTACAGAGTTCTTGGTGGAAAACCGTGGACATTATATGATTGAAAATATTATTGAAGATGGGTTAAATGATTTTTTCTTTACCCATTTGAATAAATTAAATGAGTCTTGGTTATATCCTATTCATTTTGTAGGTAGTGTAGCATATGGTTTTAAAGATGTATTGAAACAATTAGCCCATACCTATGAATTTGAATTAGGTAAAATAATGAAAACACCTAGCGAAGGATTATTAGCTT
>CAWULX010000164.1:0-3191 GCA_963923775.1 uncultured bacterium | reverse complement strand
ATTTTGCTAAATCAGTAATGCCTTCTGCAGCCAATACTTCTTCATCAATAAAAGTCTTACCAGTATAGGCAAGTTTTTCTTTGGATAAAATATAAAAAGCAGCATCTGCAATAATATCTACTGTTCTACTCATCTTAGACAATGCTTCTCCTCCTAATAAATTTCTTACAGCAGCAGTGTCAATGGTAGTGCGCGGCCACAAAGCGTTTACAGCAATACCATCTTCTTTAAATTCTTCAGCCCAACCTAAAGTCATCATGCTCATATTGTATTTTGAAATGGTATAAGCCACATGAGGGGCTAACCATTTTGGAGCCAAGTTAATGGGAGGCGATAAAGTTAAAATATGCGGGCTCTTTCCTTTTCTTAAAAAAGGTAAAGCGTGTTGTACCATTAAAAATGTTCCTCTTACATTAATATCATGCATTAAATCAAAACGTTTACTTGGTGTACTCGCTGTATCAGTTAATTGAATCGCACTTGCATTGTTAATTAAGATATCTAATCCACCAAATGTTGCAATGGTTTTTTCAATGGCAGCAGCAATTTGTGCTTCATCTCTAATATCTACTTGTACTGCCAAAGCCTTTGCTCCCAATGCTTCTACCTCTGCGGCTGCTGTATAAATAGTTCCTCCTAATCTAGGATCTTCTTCCACCGATTTTGCAGCAATTACAATATTCGCTCCAGCAGTGGCTAATTTTAATGCCATTGCTTTTCCAATTCCTCTTGTTCCTCCAGTAATTAATACTGTTTTTCCTTGCATACTCATGGTTAATTATTTAATAAAGTTTTCAATTAGCTTGGCAACTTCTGCACAAGCCACTTCTAATATTTCGTTCTTTACAATCGCTTTAAATTCTTTGCTAAACTCAATTTCATAAGCGGCTTTGTCAATTCTGGTTTGAATAGCTTCAGCTGATTCTGTTTGCCTGCTTAATAATCTTTCTTTCAATACCTCAATACTTGGCGGCATGATAAAAATAGATAAGCAATCTTCGCCTAATACATTTTGAACTTTAATAGCGCCTTTTACATCAATATCTAAAACAGGTGTTTTTCCCAATTGCCATAAACGGTCCAATTCTGATTTAAGGGTACCATAATATAAACCCTCATACACCATTTCATATTCTAAAAAATCGTTTTGATAAATATGTCCTTCAAAAGCTGCAGGGCTTAAAAAATGATATTCAACACCATCTTTTTCTTTTCCTCTTGGTTTTCTGGTAGTTGCTGAAATAGAAAAAGCCAAATTAGGGTAATTCGCCAAAAGGAATTGGGTGATAGTAGACTTTCCTGCACCAGATGGAGCAGTTAAAATGATCACTTTTTTATTAGTAATGGGAACAATTGCTGACATAGTCAAATTTACAGAAATCAAGCCTAAATAAATTTATATTGATGTATATTTAGGACTATAAATTTTATTCCAATAAAAATTAGCCTTATGCAAAAACAACTATTTACTTGTTTGTTGTTAGTTAGCAGCTTGTTTGTTCAAGCTCAAAGACCAGCGGAAGATGCTGCTTCTAAACCAGCTCCAAAAATGGATTCCAATCCGGGCTTTAAAAGAGAACTTTCTTTAGAAGCTAAAACGGAGAACAAAGGAGAAATCACTATTAAAGGTCAAAAAGTATCTTATAAAGTGGTAACAGGCACTATGCCAGTATGGGATGATGACGGAAAAGCGATTGCTGGATTATTTTATGTGTATTATGAGCGTACAGATGTAACCAATAAAGACGAGCGTCCATTGGTGATCTCTTTCAACGGAGGTCCTGGTACAGCTAGCGTGTGGATGCATTTAGGCTATACTAGTCCAAGAAAATTAAAAATAGACGACGAGGGTTATCCGGTACAACCTTATGGATTTGAAGAAAACACCAATTCTATTTTAGATGTGGCAGACATAGTTTACATTGATCCAGTGAACACAGGATTTTCTCGTATCATAGATAAGTCTGTACCTACTTCAAAATTCTTTGGCGTAAATGCAGATGTTAAATATTTAGCAGATTGGATTAACGCTTTTGTGGCTCGTCAAAAAAGATGGGCTTCTCCTAAATTCTTAATTGGAGAAAGTTATGGTACAACAAGAGTATCTGGTTTGTCATTAGAATTACAAAACAGACATTGGATGTATTTAAATGGAGTGATCTTGGTTTCTCCAACAGATTTAGGTATCAAGCGTGATGGTCCAATGAGTGCAGCATTGCGTGTTCCTTATATGGCAGCAACTGCATGGCATCACAAAAAATTACCTGCTGATTTACAATCAAAAGATTTAACAGCTTATTTACCAGAAGTAGAAGCATTCACAGTAAATGAATTATTACCTGCAATTGCACAAGGTGGTGCATTAAGTAAGGATAAGAGAGCAGCGATGGTAAAAAAATTATCTCGCTATGTTGGTTTGAGTGAAGAAGCGGTAATGAATCAAAACTTAGAAATCCCTTTTGATTTTTTCTGGAAAGAATTATTACGTGATCAAGGGAAAACAGTGGGCCGTCTAGATTCTAGATATATTGGTATGGATAAAAAAGATGCTGGTGAAAGACCAGACTATAATTCTGAATTAACTAGTTGGGAGCATTCATTTACTCCAGCAATCAATATGTATTTAAGAGATGAGTTAGGTTATAAGACAGATTTACAATACTATATTTTTGGACCAACCTTCCCTTGGGATAATAACAATAATAAAACAGGTGATGATTTAAGACAAGCAATGATGCAAAATCCTTACTTGCATTTATTAGTGCAATCTGGTTATTATGATGGTGCTTGTGATTATTTCAATGCAAAATATAATATGTGGCAAATGGATCCAGCTGGAAAAATTCAAGACAGAATGTTCTGGGAAGGATACAGAAGCGGACATATGATGTATTTAAGAAAAGAAGATTTACAAACAAGTAATGATCATCTAAGAGCCTTCATAAAAAAGGCAATACCCAAATTTGGCACTCCGGCAAAGTTTTAGGCCGCTATGAAAATAAATCAAGAGGCTCGTTTATGGGGCCTCTTGAAAAAATCATTAGAGTTGAATAAGAAAATAATGTATTTTTTATACATTATTTTCTTATGATATCCGCACCCAGTGCTTGTAATCGGGTGTCGATGTTTTGATATCCTCTATCAATTTGTTCAATATTTTGAATAGTGCTTTTCCCTTCTGCGCTTAATGC
>CAWULX010000163.1:0-3273 GCA_963923775.1 uncultured bacterium | reverse complement strand
TTAGTTGCTTTTAACCAATACTTCATGGTATTGATCATACTATCTTGCATTACTAGATTGCTGTAATTTAACTCTCTGGTGTCAGACCAATCGGCTGTATAAATGGCTTTCCCATTAGCATCTCTTTCATGAAAATCAGGATGAGTAGTTAACCAAGGATGATCAGCACCTGAGTGATTCGGCACATAGTCTATTAAAACTTTCATGCCTAATGCATGAGCTTGTTCTACCACTTTATTGAAATCTGATAAGGTTCCAAACTCTTTATTAATTTCTGTATAACTAGCTACAGAATAATAAGACCCTAATGTTCCTTTTCTATCCACTTTGGAAATGGGTTGTATTGGCATAAACCAAATTGTTTGCACGCCCATTTTTTGCAACCTAGGCAAATGTTTTGCAAAAGCTTTAAAAGTGCCTTCTTTGGTATATTGGCGAATATTTACCTCATAAATATTACCTTGATTCATAAAAGAAGGATGGCTTTGTTGCGCGCTAGTAATCAAACAAACCCACAAACCTGCAACTAAAAGAAGATATTTCATATGGAGAACTTTAGAGTTCAAATTTACTACCTAAAGATGTAACTTTGGATATGTTTAAGAAAATACCTTTATTTTTTATCCTTGCTTCCCTATTGTTAAGTTGCCATAGTGGAGAAGATTTTGAAAAAGCAGTTGATCCATTGGAAGGTGGCAGAAATTTTATTGAAAACCTTTTACAGGGGGATATCAAAAAAGCTCATTTTTACATGATCAACGACCCTCAAAATGAGACATATTTTAAAAGAATGTCAGACAACTATTTTAGTTTGGATAAAGAAGGTAGACAACAATTAAGACAGGCTTCCATTCAAATTAATGAGGTAAGCGCTATAGATAGCTCCACCACCATAATTTATTACCAAACATCTAATGATACCAGTGCTAGAAAATTGAAAGTGATTCAAACGCCAGCCGGCTGGAAAGTGGACCTTAAATTTTCTTATGGCCCCAATTTATAAGATTCGATAAAATATGTATATTTGCAGTATCAAAATAAATAACAAATAATAAATAATAATTCGACAATGGAAGCACAAGACAATACCAAAAAATACTGGGCATTATGTTTTACATGGTTAGCCATAATGATCACTTTAATGTTTGTATATAGAGAGTTCTTTTGGTTAGCACTTCCAGGAACGGTTACTTATTTTGCAAAAGCAATGAAACTATTTTAAAAAATTTGTAGTATAAAAAAGCCTCTCGATTTTCGAGAGGCTTTTTTTATTTCAACACCGCCAATGCGGCATCTAAATAGGAAAATATTTCTGGTTGATGATGATGAATAGGTTTGATAGGTTTGGTTTCTCCTAATCTAACCACCACTGCATTCTTTTCTTTAATGGCAAAAACATACTGACCAAACAAACCATTTTGAAAAGGAATGGTCATCCCCTTGTGTTGAATAATCCAATATTGATAACCATAATAATCAACAGGGTTATCAGATTCTGTTCTGTCTTTTAAATAAGTAGCAGGTGATGTAGCTTTAATAACATAATTTGAATCTATGATTTGCTTACCATCCCAAGCTCCTTTATTTAATATTAATTGGCCAAATCTAGCATAATCTCTTGCTACCCCATTAAAACAACAAAAAGCTTTTTCATGTTGTTGGTCTCCATCTAATAACCAAAGTGCATTGGCTTCTGCTCCCATAGGTTGTAAAAATCTTTCAGATACTAAATGAGAAATATTATCACCAAAAGCTTTTTCAACTATCAATCCCAATACCTGTGTATCCCCGCTTCTGTATTCCCAATAAGTACCTGCTGGTTCTTTGGCTTCCATTTTGTTAACCATGTATTCTTCATTGTCTCCATAATAACCATAGGCATTCATACTAAAATAACTCTTATCTGATTCTTTATAGTTAGTGCCAGAACTCATGGTTAATAAATCTACTATCCTAACTTTACTTAATTCACCTTCTTTAAAATGAGGTACATAATTTCCAACTGGCTCTTCTAAAGATTTTATTTTACCTTCTTGTAATGCGATACCAATTAATAAGGAAATAATACTTTTAGCAGCTGAAAAAGATCCGCTTAAAGTTTTAGAATTATATCCGTCAAAATATTTTTCATACACAATTTTCCCATTTTGAATAACTAAGAATGCATGTGTATCGTTTGTATCCAATGCGAGCAGCAAAGAATCTGGCAATTCCGTTTTATTGTATGCACTATCTAAAGGCCAAAACTGAGGAGAGGCTGCAGCTTTTACCAATCTTGTTGGATGTGTTTTATAATCGTGAATAGAATGTTTTCCCCATTTTGCAAAATTTCTTAAATGGGCAAATGGAGGTGTATAAGCCAAACCAATGACTATAACTACTAATACTACAAAACCATACAATAATTTCTTACCCATATGCTAGATATTTGATTTCTTATTAAACAACAATTCTTACTTTTAATTGTTTAGCAATTTAAAGATTACCTAAATTAAAAAATTCTATGTCATTATCTCAATCATTTGATGAAATTGTTGAAAAAAGAAGGTCTAATAGAAAATTTGACCCTGCCGTGGAAGTCCCAGACGAAGTGATTAAAAAAAGTTTAGAGCGTGCCATACTCTCACCTAACAGCAGTAATATGCAATTATGGGAATTTTATTGGATTAAAGACACTGCTTTACAAAAAGACTTTCATGCCTATTGTTTGAATCAAAATGCCGCGAAGACTGCTAAACAATTAGTAGTATTTGTAACTAGGCAGGATCATTGGAAAAAAAGAGTGCAATGGCATTTGGATATCATTAAAAAGGGAATCACTGGAGAAACGACTCCGAACCAAGATAAATTAATGACCTATTATGGTAAATTAATGCCATTGGCTTATGGAACTGACCAATTTGGTTTGTTGAGTGTTATTAGAAGAACATTAAGTTCACTAATAGGAACTTTTACTCCAATGACAAGAATGAAAGGAAGAGCAGACCAAAGAATTACCGTTCATAAATCCTGTGCATTAGCTGCACAAACTTTTATGCTTTCTATTGCAGCAGAAGGTTTTGAAACTTGCCCAATGGAGGGTTTTGATGCCGTAAGAGTAAAAAAGGCATTAAACCTACCCCCTATGGCCGAAATCAATATGATAATTAGTGTAGGAAAAGGTACCCAAGCTGGCATTTGGGGAGAAAGAAATCGAGTTCCTTATAATGAAGTTGTCTTTGTAAAATAATTATAAAAAAGATTGATTAGTTGCAATAAGTATACTAATTTGTC
>CAWULX010000162.1:0-3284 GCA_963923775.1 uncultured bacterium | reverse complement strand
TGTGGAGTAGATGCTTGGGCAGAAGATTTAAAAGCAAAATATTTAAAAGAAGCTTTCGAGCATTTAGAAGCCATAGCGGTGGTGTCTAATAGAAAACAACCTTTAATTGAATTGGCTAATTATTTAATGAATCGAAATCAATAATCAACTTACATGAGTTTGTTCAGAAAAAAATCAATTGATAAAATTGTAGCAGATGCGAATGAGGGTTTAACAGAGGGGCATAGTGCAAGTGGATTAAAAAAAGAATTAGGTGTTAAAGATTTAACTTTAATGGGTATAGCGGCAGTAGTGGGTGCCGGAATTTTCTCTACAATTGGAACTGCGGCTTTTCATGGAGGACCTGGTATTTCTTTATTATTTATAATAACTGCTATTACTTGTGGTTTTAGTGCATTATGTTATGCCGAATTTGCAAGTAGAGTACCCATTGCTGGTAGTGCTTACACCTATGCTTATGTTACTTTTGGAGAAATTGTAGCTTGGATTATTGGATGGGCATTAATTTTAGAATATGCCATTGGAAATATTGTGGTAGCGATTAGTTGGAGTGGCTATTTTGTTAATTTATTGGATGGTTTTCATATACATTTACCAGGTTGGTTAAGTACTAATTATGAACAAGCCCAAGCAGGTTATGAAGAAGCAATGGCGCATTTGGCTGCAGGAGGCACAACTGAGACATTTAGTAAATTGGCAAGAATGGGTTATGATGCCATTACCAATGCACCTTCAATTGGGTCAACAAAAATAATATTAAATATTCCAGCTTTCATTATAGTTGTATTAATTACAATTTTAGTGTATAGAGGCATTAAAGAAAGCAAAAAGAGTACCAATGCCATGGTGATTTTTAAAATCTTAATTATTCTATTTGTTATTGTTTTAGGGTTTTTCTATGTGGATACAACCAATTGGATGCCTTTTATGCCAAATGGATTTAAAGGTGTTTTGGCAGGTGTTTCTGCAGTGTTTTATGCTTATATTGGATTTGACGCCATTTCTACTACAGCTGAAGAATGTAAAAATCCACAAAGAGATTTGCCCAAGGGAATGATATATTCATTGATTATATGTACTGTATTGTATATTTTAATAGCATTAGTGTTAACGGGCATGGTTTCTTATACACAATTAAAAGTGGATGATCCTTTGGCATATGTTTTTGAAAAAATTGGACTTCATAAAATTGGTTATATCATATCAATTAGTGCTGTTGTTGCTACTACAAGTGTATTATTAGTATTCCAATTAGGTCAACCAAGAATTTGGATGAGTATGAGTAGAGACGGATTAATGCCAAAAAAATTTGCTACTGTACACAAGAAATTTGGCACGCCAAGTTTTGCAACAATTATTACAGGCATATTTGTAGGTATACCAAGTTTGTTTATGTCAATTAGTAGAATGACGGATTTAACGAGTATAGGCACTTTGTTTGCATTTGTTTTAGTATGCTTTGGGGTCTTGGTTTTGCCTAAGATATCACCTGATATTAAAGCAAAAGCTTTTAGATTACCTTATATCAATGGTCAATTCATTATTCCAGTATTAGCTGCTATTTTTATCTTCCTTAGTAAAGAAAGAATTACTGAAGCTTTTTCACAATCTGGAAACGAAGGGTATCAAGAAATTTTGTTCTTAGTTTTTATCTTCATTTTAATTATAGTATCCATTTTTTCTTTCCTTAAAAAGTATTCCATCATTCCAATTATTGGTGCCATGTGTTGCTTATATTTAATGATTGAGATTCCGCCAGTTAGTTGGTTATGGTTTTTTATTTGGATGGCTATTGGATTAGTGTTTTATGCTAGTTATGGAAAAAAGCATTCCAAGCTTAATTTATAATATTGAAAATCCGAGTCCCATTAAGGAGACTCGTCTTTAGAATATGAAGTATCAAGTGGGCGATGAGATATTAGTAATTCATAGTAATGAGGAAGGAAGAATCATTGAAATCATGAACGATAAAATGGTCATGATTGAAGTGCGTGGCGTAAAATTTCCTGCCTACATGGATCAAATTGATTTTCCCTATTTTAAAAGGTTTACTGAAAAGAAATTATTTCCAACAAAATCGGCACCTAATAAAATATATGTAGATCAAATTCCAAAAGAAAAAATTCAAAGAAATGATAGTAAAGAAGACGATGGAATCTGGTTATACTTAGTGCCAAAATTTAGATTAGATGATTTTAACGATGAGGTGGTAGACAGCTTAAAAGTTTTTTTATCTAATAGAACTAGGGTTGGTTATCAATTTGATTATACTCAAACAACAAATGCAAATGATGGATTCTCCATTGCATCTACCTTAGCTGCCCATACTGATTTTTATATTCACGATATAGATTTTGAGTTGGTTAATGATGGATTAGGTTTCTTTATTGATTTTTCTTTAATGGAGCCACATAAAAAGAAAGCGGATCATTTTGAAACACAACTGAAGTTAAAGCCTAAGCAGTTTTTTCAAAAAATAGAACTACTTAAAGAAGAGGGAATGCCTCATATTGCATATCATTTGTTTGATCAATATCCCGATAATGTGGAAGATAATCATGTGCCATTGGATGTACTTAGAAATGCGGGTTTTAAAGTTTATGATGCATCTAAAATTAAAGATCATATTCCTACTGCAAGATCAGTGGTGGATTTGCATATCGAAAAATTAATCGATAAACATAGCCATTTAACAAATGCTGAAATTTTACAAATTCAATTAACTGAATTTGAAAAATGGTTAGAAATAGCCCAATTAAATCATTTTACTACTATGATTTTTATTCATGGAGTAGGAAAAGGGAAGCTCAAACAAGAAATACACGATCTATTAAAAGTAAAGAAGGGCATAAAAAGCTTTGTAAATCAATACAATGAGTTTTATGGTTATGGTGCCACAGAAGTCTTCTTTTCTTACTAATACCTTACCTTTGCATTACTACAAACCCGAGCTATCGTGGTAAGCAATTACCAAGGAAAGTCCGGACAGCATAGAGTGACCCACCGGTGAATAGCCGGCGTCTCAAGCAATTGGGACAGAGAAAGTGCCACAGAAAATAACTACCTCGAAAGAGGAAAAGATGAAAACGTGAGGTAAGAGCTCACGAATCTAACAAGTAATTGATAGATTGGGTAAACCTTGGGAGCTGTAATGCCACGTATAGGAACGCTTAAGAGCTACTCGTTCAAGTTCCAGGGTAGGCAGCATGACTTCAGCAGTAATGTTGAAGCTAGATAAATGATAGTTTAGAAACAGAATCCGGCTTATGAGGCTTGTAGTATTT
>CAWULX010000161.1:0-3297 GCA_963923775.1 uncultured bacterium | reverse complement strand
TCTTAACCACCCAACCTTTAGTGATTATTGAAAGTAGACATTGGGTGATTACTGGTTGGAAAGTTGCTGAGACTAATTTTGGTCAACCAGGTAAGTTTATATTGTACATGGGGGTAATGAATCTTTTACTTTTTGCGCTGCCTAATTTAACCGCTAAAAGATTTAATATGGCATTTGCTATTTTAAATTTCTCATGGACCATCAGAAATTATTTAATTCTTTCTGCTTGTGCCATGGGGGAGTGTCCAGAAAAACAATGGCCTTTATATGCATGCGTTTTAATTAGCTTCTTGGTAATAGTCATGACTTTTTTACCTAAGATTGACGTTAATAAAAAATAAGCTAACTAATTCTTTTTAGCGCTTCTGCAATTATCCCAACTGCTTCTTTTATTTGTGCTTCATTGATAATTAACGGAGGTGCAAATCTAATTTTATCACCATGTGTTGGTTTGGCTAATAAGCCCAAATCTTTTAAGTGCAAACAAAGTTCCCAAGAAACTTCTGGATCAGGATGATTAATTACTATTGCATTTAATAATCCTTTTCCTCTTACTAATTTTATTAATGGAGAGTTTAATTTAGCGATTTCTGATCTTAATAAAACTCCCATTGCTTCAGCATTATCCGCCATTCTCTCTGACTTCAATACTTCTAATGCTTTTATAGCAACTGCACATGCTAATGGATTGCCCCCATAAGTAGATCCATGTTCTCCTGGTTTGATTTGCATCATAATAATATCATCGGCTAGCACAGCAGATATGGGCAAAGTTCCACCACTTAATGCTTTTCCTAGAATTAAAATATCTGGTCTAACATTTTCATGATCGCATGCTAACATTTTACCTGTTCTTGCTAATCCAGTCTGAATTTCATCAGCAATAAATAAAACATTATACTCGGTACATAAATCTCTTACACCTTTTAAATAACCTTCATCCGGTAAAACTACTCCAGCTTCACCTTGAATGGGTTCAACCATAAATGCAGCAACTGTATTGTCTGCAAAAGCTTTTTCTAAAGCTATTAAATCGTTATAGGGGACAATACCAAAACCGGGCATGTATGGCCCAAACCCTTTATAACTAATAGGATCGGTCGAGGAAGAAATAGCTGCTAATGTTCTTCCCCAAAAATTACCTTCAGCAAAAATTATTTTTGCTTGATTTTCTGGAATTCCTTTTACTGAGTAACCCCATCTTCTTGCTAATTTAATAGCGGTCTCTCCACCTTCTACACCAGTATTCATGGGTAATACTTTGTCATATCCAAAGTAATGAGTAATATACTTTTCATATTCACCCAATAAATTATTATGAAAAGCTCTAGAAGTAAGTGTTAATTTGGAAGCTTGTTCTTGTAAGGTTTTTATAATAGTTGGATGGCAATGACCTTGGTTGACAGCAGAGTAACCACTTAAAAAGTCAAAATATTTTTTTCCATCAACATCGTATAAATATACTCCTTCACCTCTTTCTAGTACTACTGGAATTGGGTGATAATTATGTGCGCCATAGGTATTTTCTAGATCTAAATATTTTTGGGTATTAGAACTTACAGAAATAGTTGTATTCATCTGATAATATTATAAAAATGAAGAAAATTTTACTAAATTATATTTAGTAATGTAAAAATGATAATAGTGTTGGTAACTATTACCCAATGGGATGATTCAATAAATCAAGGTTTTGAACTAAAATTTGTCCCTTTTGCATATATCGAAGTTAGTAATTTTTAAATCAAATTCCCATAATTTGGGCTTACATTCGCAAAAACAATCATCATTGAAACCCAGGGTAGCCATAGTCATTTTAAATTTTAATGGTGTACATCATTTAAGGTCTTTTTTACCTTCAGTGATAGCCACCCAATATGAGAACCTAGAAATTGTTGTAGCAGACAATGGATCTACTGATCAATCTATTAAAGTTCTTCAAAAAGAGTTTAGTCAGGTTACCTTAATTACTCATGCAACCAATGAAGGTTTTGCTGGAGGGTATAATTGGGCGTTAAAAGAAGTGAATGCTGATTATTATGTTTTATTAAATTCAGATGTTGCTGTGGATGCTCAATGGATTCATCCAATGGTAAATTTATTAGAATCGAATGCTACTATTGGAGCATGTCAACCTAAAGTATTATCCTTTAAAGAACAAGATAGTTTTGAATATGCAGGAGCGGCAGGTGGATGGATAGATGTACTTGGGTATCCTTTTTCTAGAGGTCGGGTATTTGATATTTGCGAAAAAGATAAAGGTCAATACAATGAATCAAAGCCTATATTTTGGGCAACAGGTGCAGCAATGATGATTCGAGCTAATTTATTTCATCAGTTAAATGGTTTTGATGAAAGTTTTTTTGCGCATCAAGAAGAAATTGATCTGTGTTGGAGAATGCAATTAGCTGGCTTTAATTTATATGCATGTCCTATGGCCAAAGTATTTCATGTTGGTGCAGGAACTTTACCAAGAGGGGGTAGAAAAGTGTTTCTCAATTTCAGAAACAATTTGATCATGTTAACCAAGAATTTGCCACTAGGTGAATTAATATGGAAAATACCTTTCAGGTTTGCATTGGATGCCATTTCTGCATGGAAAGGTTTATTGAGTGGTGATTTTGCTTTTTTTAGGGCTATTGTAGCTGCACATTTTGGTTACTTATACCATATTGCATTGGGCAAATTGCAAAGATCTACAAGCCCAAAACCTATGAAATCATTGGATGGGGTTTATAATGGATCCTTGGTTTGGGACTACTTTATCAAAAACAAGCAACATTTTAATAAAATTGTTCACTAAGAGCAAGATTATTAAGAACTTGTTGTTATTTTTGCATCCGTAAATAATTTATATGTCACAAGATTTACATACAACAGAAGCTGCACAAAAAGATATCAAATCAAACTGGGTAAGTTCTTCAAGATTTTTCTTTTATGTGTCAGTGTTTGCTTTATTAGCTTTAGTAGTGGGTAACTGTTCTAAAGTATTTTCTAGTGGGTTCAAAAAGCCTAATCCTGAAGTGAATACTAGTTCTCAGTATAAGCCTGAATATAAATAGAAATTTTTTTTGTTGGTGTGTGCTAAATCCTTATTTTCGCACTCCAAAAAATAGTTCTTGTACAAGCGGAAGTAGCTCATTTGGTAGAGCACGACCTTGCCAAGGTCGGGGTGGCCAGTTCGAGCCTGGTCTTCCGCTCAAAATCCCGAATTTCGGTTCGGGATTTTTTTTAAGTCTGTGAAAGACGCCTTGGTGGTGGAACTGGTAGACACGCAGGACTTAGACATTGTTCTTTGGA
>CAWULX010000160.1:0-3302 GCA_963923775.1 uncultured bacterium | reverse complement strand
CTATAATGCAACACCTGGTTCACCTTTTCATACAATGGTAAAAGAAGTTTATGATATCAATAAAAATTTAACAGCCGAGCAAAAATTAATTGCAAAGTATTGGGATGATAATCCATTTGTAATTGAGCATTCAGGACATATGACTTTTGGTAATAAAAAAATTACTCCAGGTGGACACTGGATGGGTATTGCTGCACAAATTATCAAACAAGAAAAAGCAGATCATGTTAAAGCAGCCCAAACTTTTGCATTAACTTCTATTGCTTTATTTGATGGATTTATTTCTTGTTGGGATGAAAAATATAGATCAAGCTATGTGCGACCAGTAACGGTAATTAAAGATATGATAGATAAAGATTGGATGCCTTTTTTACAAACTCCACCATTCCCTGAATATACAAGTGGTCACAGCACCATCACAGCTTCTGCTGCTACTGTTTTAACTAAACTATATAGAGATAATTTAGCTTTTGAAGATTCTAGCGATTATAAATACATAGGTTTAAAAAGAAAATTCAATTCATTGCATGAAGCTGCTGCAGAATGTTCAATGAGTAGGGTTTATGGAGGTATTCATTATGTAGTAAGTGTTAATACAGGTGCGGCCATGGGTAAGCAAGTTGGAGGTTTAGTAGTGAAAAAAATATTAGAATAGATTTATTTTATTCATAAACATTGTAACTAATTGCCATGTCAAATAATAATCAACAATTTGATGCTATAGTCATTGGATCTGGAATAAGCGGCGGATGGGCCGCAAAAGAATTGTGTGAGAAAGGTTTAAAGACATTGGTATTAGAGCGAGGGAGAGATGTGGTACATTTAAAGGATTATCCAACTGCTACCAAACAGCCATGGGAATTTCCTCATAGAAAGGGAAAAACCTTAAAAATGGAAAAGGATAATCCTGTATTAAATAGATGTTATGCTTACAATGAAACCAGTGAACACTTCTTTGTAAAAGATAATGATCATCCTTATGTTCAAGAAAAACCCTATGATTGGATTAGAGGTTATCAAGTTGGAGGGAAGTCTTTATTATGGGCAAGGCAAACACAAAGATGGAGTAAATATGATTTTGAAGGACCAGCAAGAGATGGTTTTGGTAATTGGCCTATTACTTATGATGATTTAGCGCCATGGTATACGCATGTAGAATTCTTCGCAGGCATTAGTGGCAATTACGATAAACTAGATACTTTACCAGATGGACATTTTCTACCTGCATGGGAAATGAATGATGTTGAGAAAAAAATGCAGAAAGCCATTATGGGTAAATTCACCGATAGAAATGTGGTGCAAGGTAGATGTGCCCATTTAACCAAACCTGAACCTATACATATTGAGCAAGGTAGAAATCAATGTCAGGCAAGAAGTATGTGTGAAAGAGGTTGTCCTTTTGGAGGTTATTTTAGTTCTAACTCTTCTACCATTCCGTGGGCGCAAAAAACAGGTAATCTAACTATTCAAACTAATTCAGTAGTTCATTCAATTATTTATGATGATGCAAGTCAAAAAGCATCAGGGGTAAGAGTGATTGATGCCATTACAAAAAAAGCAACAGCGTATTTTGCCAAAATTATTTTTGTAAATGCTGCAACTTTAAATACCAATTTAATTTTATTAAACTCTACTTCAAAGCGATTCCCAAATGGTTTAGGAAATGATAATGGTTTATTAGGTAAGTATATTGCTTTTCATAATTACAGAGGAAAATTATCTGCAAGTTATGATGGTCCTTTGGATAGTTATTATTATGGCAGAAGACCTACACAACCGATGATGCCTAATTTTAGAAATGTTCATCAACAAGAAACTGATTTTCTTAGAGGGTATATGACTTTCTTTGGCGCAGGAAGAGCTAATGCAGATGGATCAGATACAGATGGAATAGGTGGAGCATATAAGGATGCCATTGCAGAGCCGGGTGGATGGTATGTTTCCATGATGATGCAAGGAGAAACTATTCCTAAAGAAACCAATCATGTAAGATTAAGTACTGAATTAAAAGATGAATGGGGGATACCTCAATTGATTACTTCTATAGATTATGACGACAATGATGTTAAATCAATGAATGATTTTATAGAACAAGGTACTGCAATGTTAGAAGCAGCTGGATGTAAAAATATTGTAAGCAATGATACCAAGCAAGCTCCTGGTTTAGACATACATGAAATGGGCGGTGTGAGAATGGGTAAGGATCCTAAAACCTCTTTATTAAATGAATGGAATCAAATGCATCATTGCAAAAATGTATTTGTCACAGATGGCGCATGTATGGTAAGCACTAGTACACAAAATCCTTCCTTAACTTTTATGGCCATTACAGCAAGAGCAGCTAATTATGCAGTAGAGGCGATTAAAAAAGGTGAAATATAATGCAACCCATTCACTATTATACCAATGAAACTATTACCATAAATAGCTACCAAGCTATTGTGGTGGGTTCTGGAATAAGTGGAGGTTGGGCAGCTAAAGAACTATGTGAAAAGGGTTTAAAGACATTAGTGATTGAGAGAGGTAGAAAAGTAGAACATATCAAAGATTATCCTACTGCTACAAAATCACCTTGGGAACTAACACATAGAGGAAATATTACAGAAGCATTTAGAAAGAAAAATCCACTCATTACCAAGTCTGCAGGATTTGGTGAAGACAACGCACATTTTTTTATAGAAGATTCCACACAGCCTTATATTCAAGAAAAGCCTTTTGATTGGATAAGAGGATATCAGGTAGGGGGGAAGTCAATTATTTGGGGAAGAGCTTGTCAAAGATGGAGTGATTATGAATTTGCAGCACCTGCAAAATTGAATTATGGATTAGATTGGCCAATTAGATATAAAGATGTGGCAGATTGGTATACTCATGTAGAAAAATTTATTGGTGTTTGTGGTAATGCAGATGGGATAGATGCTATGCCAGATGGACACTTTATGAAGCCATTTGATTTGACTATTGTAGAGCAACATATAAAAGAAGTGATTGCCAAAGAATATGGAAGACATTTAGTTCACGCCAGATGGGCGCATATTACCGAACCTGAACCAATACATGTAGAACAAGGTAGGGGAAAATGTCAGGCAAGAAATTTATGTATGAGAGGATGTCCTTTTGGTGGATACTTTAGTTCAGTTTCATCTACACTGCCTTGGGCTGCTAATACTGGAAATTTAAGTATTCTAACTGACGCAGTGGTGCATTCTATTATCTATGATGAAACAAAGAAAAAAGCTATTGGTGTTAAAGTTATTGACGCCATTAACAAGAAAACCTACGAATATTATGCAGATATTATT
>CAWULX010000159.1:0-3318 GCA_963923775.1 uncultured bacterium | reverse complement strand
AGATGTAGAGAGGTCTCGTGGGCTCGGAGATGTGTATAAGAGACAGGTTTGGTAGAACTTATTCCAACATTTTTAGTAAAGTCAAACGTTCCTACAATTTCTAGTGTGAAACCTTACACACCCCTTGAATTACAAGGAAGAGATATTTATATAAGAGAGGGTTGTTATACATGTCATTCTCAAATGATTCGTCCATTTAGAAGTGAAACTGAAAGATATGGAGAATATAGTAAGGCCGGAGAGTTTGTATATGATCATCCTTTCCAATGGGGTAGTAAAAGAACTGGTCCAGATTTGGCAAGAGAAGGAACTGGTAATTTAAAGAAATCAAATGCATGGCACTTTAATCATATGGACGAACCATCAGCTATCTCTACTGGTTCTGTCATGCCATCCTATTCATTCTTGATTGATAATGGTTTGGATACTAGTACTACTGCTAGTAAAATAAATGCCATGAGAACATTAGGAGTACCCTATGCTGTTGACTTTGCAAATAAAGCAAATCAAGATTTGATAAAGCAAGCATCTGAAATCAGTGCTGATTTAAAGAAAGAAGGTATTGAGGTAGCACCAACAAAAGAAATTGTTGCTTTGATTGCTTACTTACAAAGATTAGGAACAGATATTAATAAAAAATAAAAATTTTTTATCATGTTTAGTTTTATAAAAAAATACACAGAAACAATGCAAAATGCTAATGTGTATCCCATATTTTCTTTATTGGTATTTATAACATTTTTTATTGGGGTTTTATGGTATGTGAAAGTGATGGATAAAAATGAAGTGGATACTATCAAAAACTTACCATTAGAACAATAATTTAAAAATTTAAACCAGACTATATGTCAAATTATTTAGAAATATTAATGATAACTGTTGCTTTATTATTAGTAGTAGTTATCTGGTCATTGTCTAGTGTATTAGCAATGATGGCTAAAAAAGTAGTCGAACATGCAAAACAGTCTAAGAAAATCATGATGATTTTGGTATTGGCGTCTAGTACATTATTTACCAATAAAGCTTTGGCGCAAGATACGGTAGTTGATAGTGTTGCCTCAAATCAAGTAATTAATTATGGGGGCATGTCTTCTGAAAGTTTTTGGACAATGAGCACTGTGATTGCATTAGAGCTTTTAATAGTATTGTTATTAGTAATTTTTATAAAGGGTTTGTGGAAATCACTTCATCCAACAGCTGTACAAGTTGCTGCAGAAAAGAAAATAGCAGATTCTTGGGTATTGACTACTTGGAAAAATTTAGATAAAAAATTCTTTACAAGAGCGACTCCTATTGAAAAAGAAGCAGATATCATGCTAGATCATGATTATGATGGCATCAAAGAATTAGACAATGCTTTGCCACCGTGGTGGAAATATGGCTTTTACATTACTATTTTGGTTGGCGTATTTTATTTATTAAAATTTGAAGTTTGGAAAACTGGTCAAAACCAGTTGGAAGAATACAATACAGAAATGACAGAGGCTAAAGTGCAAACGGAAGCATATTTAGCTGCAATGAAAGAGAATGTAGATGAAAAAACAGTATTGATGTCAGATGCTGCTGGAGTAGCTTCCGGTAAGGCATTGTTTGCTAAAACCTGTGTGGCTTGTCATATGTCAAATGGAGAGGGAGGTGTAGGTCCCAATTTAACGGACGATTATTGGTTGCATGGAGGTAGAATTAATGATGTTTTTAAAACTATTAAATATGGATATCCAGATAAGGGTATGCAATCATGGTCTTCTACTTATTCACCAGTTCAAATTCAGCAATTAGCCAGCTATATTAAGTCTTTAAAAGGCACAAATCCTCCAAATGCTAAAGCTCCTCAGGGTGATTTGTTTAGAGAAATAGATAGTGTTTCAACCAAGTAATTTTAGATTTTAAATGGATAATAAAGATTTAATAGACCAAAGTTTTAGAGATTCAGTTGCTACCATTAGTAAGGAGGGTAAGAGAAATTATATTACTCCTCAAAAGCCAAAGGGTAAATTATATAATCTTAGAACTTATTTTAGTTATTTCTATTTAATCATATTTTTCACTTTGCCATTTATTAAAATTGAAGGAGAGCCCATTTTCTTGTTTAATATTTTGGAAAGGAAGTTTATATTTTTTGGAGTTATATTTTGGCCACAAGATTTTTTCATATTCGCAATTGGGTTATTAACTTTTTTGGTATTTGTAATTTTGTTTACTGTGGCATTTGGAAGATTATTTTGTGGATGGGCATGTCCACAAACTATTTTTATGGAAATGGTATTTAGAAAATTTGAATATTGGATAGAGGGAGATGCACAAAATCAAAGAAGGCTTGATGCCATGTCATGGAATTTTGAAAAGATAAGAAAAAGAGGACTAAAGCTATTTGTATTTTTCACTTTTTCATTTTTAATTGCTAATTATTTTTTAGCCTATATAGTTGGCATGGATGAGCTTTTGATTTTGATAAAAGAGGGAATCTTCTTGCATTTTGGAACATTTAGTTCTTTGATCATTTTCACTTTTGTTTTTTTCTTCGTTTATATATGGTTTAGAGAACAAGTATGTATTATAGTTTGCCCTTATGGCAGATTGCAAGGCGTTTTATTGGATAAAAATTCCATTTTAGTAGCGTATGATTATGTTAGAGGTGAGCCTAGAGGGAAGATGTCAGATACCAGGATAGACAAAGGAGATTGTGTGAATTGTGCTGCCTGTGTAAGAGTTTGTCCAACTGGGATAGATATAAGAAATGGAACCCAATTAGAATGTGTTAATTGTACTGCCTGTATAGATGCATGTGATGATATTATGGACCGCATTGGTAAGCCAAAAGGTTTAATAAGGTATGCCTCTGAAAATAATATTGCCAAAAAAGAAAAGACAAGTTATACCATTAGATTAAAAATGTATACTGTTGTTTTATTGAGTCTTTTAACTTTCTTGGCAACGCTGTTAATAACAAGAGATGATGTATCTGTAAGAGTGATGAGAACTGCTGGACAAATGTATCAAAAGCAAATTAATGGGGCTATAAGTAATTTATACAATATCAAGTTGGCCAATAAAAAAAGAAAAATTATTCATTTAGATTTAAAATTAGAGAATATTGAAGGAGAGATAAAAATGATTAATGCAATTAATGTTCCAAAAGAATCATATTTCCAGACCAGTTTTTTTATTGTCTTACAACCTGGGCAAATAAAGAAAAGAAAAACAAAGATAAAAATTGGCATCTATCAGGAGGGTAAAAAAATAGAAACTGTAACGGTTAGCTTTCTTGGCCCAGCTATTTAAAATTTAATATTATGAAACTTAATTGGGGTTATAAAA
>CAWULX010000158.1:0-3350 GCA_963923775.1 uncultured bacterium | reverse complement strand
ATATAGAACTAGGACCTGATGGAAGATTCTATGTATTAGAATATGGGAAAGGATGGTTCTCTAAAAACGAAGACGCAGGACTTTCAAGAATTGATTATAAAAAATAACGTACCATGCATAAAAGACAATTTATCAAGAATGTATTAATGACATCAATGGGTGCTCCTTTGGGCTTTAGTGCTTTAGCAAAAAGCTTTGAAGCAAAATCAAATGTTCCAGCAACGATCTTAGCAAAAGATGATGCATTTTGGGATGCCATAAGAAAACAATATTTATTAAAGCCTGACTACATTAATTTAGAAAACGGCTATTACAATTTTTTACCTCAACCCTTATTAGAAAAATTTATTGAACACATTAAAGAAGTAAACTACCAAGGTTCCTATTATATGAGAACTGTTCAATGGGAAAATAAAAATAAAGCTGCTGCAAGATTGGCTGCCCTAGCTGGTTGTAGCGCAGAAGAACTAATAATCACTAGAAACACTACAGAATCTTTAGACCTTGCTATTGGTGGACAAAACTGGAACCCAGGAGATGAAGCCATTATGGCCGAACAAGATTATGGTGCTATGTTGGATATGTTTGTTCAAGTAAAAGATAGATATGGTGTGGTGAATAAAATTATTTCAGTTCCGAATCATCCAAAAGACGATGAAGAGATTGTTGATATTTATAGAAAAGCCATAACACCAAAAACTAAAATGATATTAGTGAGTCATATGATTAATATTTCTGGTCAAATCTTACCTATCAGAAAAATCTGCGACATGGCTCATGAACACGGTGTTCAAGTAATGGTAGATGGAGCACATGCATTTGCACATATACAATATCGTATTGAAGATTTACATTGCGATTATTATGCTGCGTCTTTACACAAATGGTTAAGTGTTCCATTAGGTGCAGGTATATTGTATGTAAATAAAACACGTATTGAAAATGTATGGCCATTACTTGCAGATGGTGAAAAACAAAAAAATAAAATCAGAAGATTAAACCATGTGGGCACCCATCCTGTTCATACAGATTTAACCATTAACGATTCTATTGATTATTATGAAATGGTTGGACATGAACGTAAGGAAGCAAGATTAAGATACTTACAATTATACTGGTCAGAGAAAGTACGTAATATTCCTAAAATCATAGTAAACACTCCAGCTGATGCTTCAAGAAGTTGCGGTATTGCTAATGTAGGAATTGAAGGTATTACACCCGGTGATTTAGCACAAAGATTAATGAAGGAGTTTAAGATATTCACTGTGGCCATTGACTATGCCAATATTCGAGGTTGTAGAATTACACCAAATGTCTACACTACTACCCAAGAATTAGACCAGTTTATCAATGCCTTAAAGACTTTAGCAGGGGCTTAAAAGACCCCATTTAAGTCTAAATTGCACATTTTAACCCTACTTATTAACAGATGTTCGTATTTGCGGTTTTTTGCATAATTTGTATTCATAAAACCGCAAAATGCTTAAACAAGAACGTCAAGAATACATATTGCATCAGTTAAATCTGCACAATAAAGTATTATGTGCGGATTTAAGCAGTAAGATGGGCGTATCAGATGATACTGTAAGAAGAGACTTACAAGAACTATCACAAGAAGGCAAATTAATTAAAGTACACGGTGGAGCATTAAGCAAATCCTTTCATACTGCTTTTGACAGAGAGATGGTGTATAATATTGAACATAAAAATATTATTGCCAAAAAAACAGCATCATTGGTACAAAACGGAATGTATATTTTAACATCCGGTGGTACTTCCATTTTAGAATTTGCTAAATCTTTAGACCAGCATTTAAATGCTACTTTTTTTACATGTAGTTTAAATGCTGCCATTGAATTTGCACACCACCCTAGCATCGAAGTGGTAATGATTGGAGATAAGATTGCAAAAGAATCAATGTTGGCTACGGGAGCAAGTGCAGTGCAAGCCATAGAATCAATACAAGCAGACTTATGTATTATGGGCATTAACTCCATGGATACACAATTTGGACTAAGTGAAAATGATTGGGAAGTAGTACAAATTAAAAAAGCGATGATAAAAGCATCCAAAAAAACAATTTGTATTGGTATCTCTGAAAAATTAAACTCTCAACAAAAAATCAAAGTAGCCAACTTGGATGAGATTGATATACTCATTACGGAATTGGATCCAAATAATCCCCTATTGGCTCCTTATAAACAACACGGAATTATCATCTATTAATAATTAAAACACAGTTATGAAACTACAAAAAACAAAAAAGCCTCTGCTAACAAGGCTTATGATGGTTTTAACACTGTTGTCGGCATTTGGATTTTCTGGTATTGCACAGGTTGCGATTACAGGTAAAGTCACGAATCAAAAAGACAATAGTGCCATTGAAGGAATTTCTATTGTAATCAAGGGTACAAAAAAAGGTACCAACACTGATAACAATGGTAATTTCTCATTAACACATACTGCCAATAGTGCATTCACTATTACTGCATCAGGTGTTGGTTTTAAAAGCCAAGATATTTTAGTAGATCCAAAAGGAACTACTAAAGGGATTTCTATTGTTTTAACAGAGCAATATTCCAAATTAGACGAAGTAGTAGTAACAGGTACATCTGCCGGTACTACCAAAAGACAATTAGGAAGTTATGTTAGTTCTGTGAATGCAGAAGACTTAAACAAAGGTGCAACAAGCAATATCTTAGCTGCACTACAAGGCAAAACTGCTGGTGCGCAAATTAGTCAAAACAGTGGAGACCCTGCAGGTGGAATCTCTGTTAGATTAAGAGGTATTAGTTCTGTATTATCTTCATCAGAACCTTTATACATTGTAGATGGCGTTATCATTAATAATGCAACCAACAGAGTAACCAATACATCATCTAACTATGATGGTGGAAACTTTGTAGGAACTATCGGTCAAAGTAGAATGGTGGATATTAACCCAGCAGATATTGAAAGAGTGGAGGTATTGAATGGCGCTGCAGCTGCTGCTACTTATGGTAGTAGAGCCAATGCGGGTGTTATTCAAATTTTTACTAAAAGAGGCAAGACGGGTGCAGCTAAAGTTTCTTTTTCATCAACATACATTAGTAGCTCTCTAAGAAAAAAATTAGAAGTGAACCAATCTCCAATTAAATTTGGTGGACCAACAGATGGTGTGGGTGCTTTAACACAAGATATCATCACTGCCCCATTTGCAACTACAACAACACCAGTTACTAGATACGATTATCAAGATTATATTTTTAGAACTGCAGCTGGAACTGATAATACAATTTCAATTAGCGGTGGTACTGATAAAACAAAGTATTATTTTGGTGGTTCTTATTTCATGAATCAAGGTATTATCA
>CAWULX010000157.1:0-3369 GCA_963923775.1 uncultured bacterium | reverse complement strand
AGCAACCTTTATTGGTGATTATATCAGTTTGTTTAATGACTAGTTTTAACACATCTGCGCAAAATAATTTACCAAAAAGAACGAAAGAGCAGATGGTTTCCAGAGCTGTTGAAGTAGCTCCATTAATAAAATCTAATGCAGCACAAACAGGTTATTTTAGAGCATTAAGTGCTAATAGATTTGATCCAGCTAAAGCAAGTTTGAAAGCTGACTATGGTAATGTAAACAGTGCCTTCAATGATTCAAAATATTTAATTGAACAAACATTTGATTTGCCAATGGTGTATAAGCAACAACAAAATGTATATGCTTCAATGCTTAAGGCCAATGAATTTCAAGCTTTATTAGATAAGCAGTTTGTAAAATGGTCTATTGAGCAATTGTATATTCAATGGCAATTTTTATTAGCGAAAGAAAAATTGTTAAATCAATTTCAACAAGTTTATTCAAAACAATTAAAATTGTCAGAAGCAAGGTATACAGCTGGGCAAGATAATGGTTTGGAAAGATTAAATATGCAAAACTGGGTTGCACAAAATGAGCAAAATGTCTTAAAAAATAATACAGAATTAAAAACCATTCAAAGTCAAGTACAATTAGTTTTACAAGATAATTCTGAATTTTACCCAGCAGAGACATTGTCTCTGGAAGTTAAATTAATGGATACCATTATAACTGAAAATCATCCTTTGTATTCGGTTTGGCAACAGAAATTACAGACTGCTTTATTTGAAACCCAACTACAAAAAGCAAAAAATTTGCCTCAGTGGTCATTGGGAGCAGCCAATCAAAGTTTTAAGTTGGCAGCAAACGATCAAAATAGATATAATTCAGTCACTGTTGGTTTAAATATTCCCTTATTTTCCAAATATGGAAAACAAAGAGTCAAGGCAAGTGCTTATAATGAACAATTTATTGCCTCAGAACAAGAGAAGGTGATGCAAGATTTAAGATTATCCATTCAAAAAGCATGGGGTAATTACAAGCAGGCCATTGAAATATGTAATTACTTAAATAAACAACTTTTGCCTAACACACGAAAAATGGGTGAAATGGCAAGTTTTTCTTTTCAACAAGGTCAAATAAATTATATCGAATGGTCTAATAGTATGAATCAAGTCCATGTTGCAGAGCAACAATATTTAGATGCTTTATTAGCTTTAAATATGCAACAATCCTATTTATATTATTTACTATCCAAATAATCTTTATTAAAAAAAAATTATGAAAAAATATTTTATCCCTGTTTTAATTTTAATAGCATTAAATGCTTGTAAAACCAATGATAAATCAACAGATTTAAATAAAAAGACAACTTCTACTTTAGGTAGTCTGATTGTTCGATTAGATAAAGATCAAATTAAGGAAGCTAATTTAAAAACAACGATATTAGAAAAAGGCAATGCTAGTTTGGATATACATTTAAATGGGAAGGTTGATGTACCACCAACTGCTATAGCTTCTGTTAGTATTCCTATGGGGGGCTATATACAAGATATTAATTTAATACCAGGTAATTTTGTAAAAAAGGGAAGTACTATCGCAACTATTAAAGATCCACAGTATATTCAATTACAAGAAGATTATTTAACAGTAAAGTCTAAATCAGTTTATCTTTCTCAAGATCTTGATCGCCAAAAATTATTGTTACAACAAGATGCCATAAGTAAAAAAGCTTTCCAATTGCTTCAATCAGAGTATAATACTAATTTGATTGCATTAAAAAGCTTGGCTGAAAAATTACAATTAATTAATATAGATCCATCAAGCTTGAATGTAGATAAAATTTCTAGTAAGGTAAACTTGGTTGCCCCAATTTCAGGATATGTTTCTAAAGTAAATATCAATAAAGGTAAATATGTTGCTCCGACAGATATTTTATTAGAATTAATTGACCCAAATGATGTTCATGCTGCTATTACAATTTTTGAAAAAGATATTACCTTATTTAAAGAGGGTATGAAAGGTAAAGTTGTTTTAGCAAATGAGCCTAATAATAGCTATGCTGTATCTGTAATGGTAGTATCAAAAAATTTAGATGAAGATAAAACAGGTTTAGTACATTGCCATTTTATGAATACTCCTAAAAATGTAGTTCCAGGTATGTTTTTAACTGCGGATTTTTCAGTAAAAAATTCCGATGCAGTAATTGTACCAGTGAATGCTATTCAAAGATTTCAAGGGGTTGATTATATTTTTATTCAAAATTCTTCAAATGAATTTGAAGCAAAGAAAGTGTCTGTCGGTTCTATTAATAAATCAACTGCGGCAATTCTAAATCCAGAGGCTACAGAATGGGTAGGTAAAAATATTGTGATTGAAAATGCCTATAGTTTATTAGGGAAATTAATGAATAAAACCGAGTAAGAAATACTAGTTAGGATTCGAAATACGCTAAACTGCCACCCACCCAGGTGGCAGTTTTGTTATAGTTTACACCAATCATTTTTCCCTTGCTTAATCTTGCAAGGTTCATGGTGGCGGTGTATTTTTGTAACTGCTCGTCCCAAAAATAGAATAATCTTATTTCGGCTTTAGTGGGTCCAGTAGGTGTGTCAATTACTGGAGCATAGATTACTTTTTCTTGTAAGATCCAATTCTCGGGATCTTTTATCTCTCGAATGATTTCTTCTGTTAAATCAATGATAACTCCTTGCCCTGCAAAAGAAAATAATGGTTTTAAAATGTATTGATCTAGATCTTTAGGTAATTCTTTAACTTGGTTCAAGAATTTTGTAGTAGGTACAGCAGTTCCTTCAAGAAAAGGCATGCTGTATTTGCTGAATCTAAAAAAATGATGTGGATGTGTAACCCATTCAAGCCCTTCAGTATTTCTAATAAGATCCCATTTATCAAGAATAGTTTGATCCTGTTGTTGAATTTCTTCAAAAACCATTCTATTATATATACGATCTATAGAAATATCCTTGCCTTCTCTATGATAATATAGCTTGCCTTCTTTTTGGAAAATCTCTGTAATACAGACAATAGTTATACCAATTAAATCTCTTGTACAATAAAAATCAATTTTAGTTTTTTGTTCCTCAGGTTTTATTTCTAATAAAATAGTATGCAACCCATTAGAACCAAATACAATTTTTTTGAAATGTGCTAAATAGCTTTCTTTATTGTATTGGTTTAAATAAGGGCTATATCCAGGAGGTGTAGGAAAAATGGATTGAAATGCTTCATCATGGATGGTCTCAAATCCAAACAAAGAAGGGAAACCTTGAAGTTCAATTAATGTAGGAACTATTTGCTGTTCTTGGTTAAATGCTATAGCAAAATCAAGTACTAGACACTGAGGTAATCTGGTTTCATTTTTAGTAATTGCATGAGAAGGTATTGCATTATTTGTTTGTTTAATGA
>CAWULX010000156.1:0-3394 GCA_963923775.1 uncultured bacterium | reverse complement strand
AAATAACCCCAATAGTTTTGCAAGTTTAAAAATAGCTGTTTTGCAACCAGACTATTCAACCTCAGGCGTAGATTATCAACACTATGATCCTAAAAGAGATTTATCCATCATCATGCCTGAAGCAACAATTGATCATGTTTTTTTAAATAAATTAACCACCTATCAACAGCTAAAAGAATTAAAAGAGAAAAAATATGATATCTACATAAACCTTTGTGAAGGTTATTTAGAATGGAAAGTTCCTTCCATAGATGTGATTACTAGTTTAGATTTATTAGAACTTCCTTATACTGGACCTAGTGCTAATTTATATGACCCTACCAAGGCCATCATGAAATACTTGGCTTTTTGCGAATCGGTTAAAACCCCAGCGCATGTAGTAATTGAATCGCATGAAGAAATAGATACACTTCCAGGAAATTTACAATTTCCATTATTTGTTAAACCTGCAAAAGCAGGGGATAGTTTGGGTGTTGACGAAGCTTCAAAAGCAAATAATATTAATGATTTAAAGAAAAAAGTAAAATTAATTTTAGATGAATTTGGAAGTGCTTTGGTAGAAGAATATATCGATGGTAGAGAATTTACAGTGCTAGTTTGTGGCAATGCTGATGGAAGAACATGTACTAGTTTTAAACCAGTAGAATATATTTTTCCTGAAGGATTTGCATTTAAAACTTATGCTTTAAAAACTTCTGAATTACATCCCAATGCCAATATAGGCGTGGAAGATGTCCAATTAGCTAATCAATTGAAATCTATTGCCGAACAGGTTTTCTTATCTTTTAATGGAGTTGGATATGCAAGAATGGATTTTAGAATGAACAATAAAGGAGAAATTTATTTCTTAGAAATTAATTTTACTTGTTCTGTATTTTATGCCGAAGGCTACGAAGGTTCTGCAGATTATATCTTACTACATGATGGAGTAGGCAAAAGAGGCTTCTTAGAAAGAATCATTATTGAAGGAATGGCTCGTTTTCAAAGGAAACAAAAATTATTTAGCATCAAGGGCAATTCCATTTCAGGATATGGTATTTATGCTAAATATGATTTACCAAAAAATACATTGCTATTTAAAGGTGAAGAAAGATCACAGAGAATTGTTACCAAAAAATATGTAGATGAAAACTGGGACGAAAGAGAAAAATTAAATTTCAGAAGATACGCATACCCAATTAGTAAAGACACTTATATACTTTGGGATTTACAACCCGAAGAGTGGTCTCCACAAAATCACTCTTGCGATGCTAACTGCGAATACCAAGGTTTAAATGTGGTTACGAATAGAGCTATTAAAAAAGGAGAAGAGTTAACATTGGATTATGCTCAATTTTTAGATCATACTATGGAACCATTTGAATGCCAATGTGGGTCTGCAAAATGCAGAGGATTAATCAAAGGAAAAGCCAAAAATTCTTTATAAATTTATAAAAAGCTTGCTATGAAAAAAATAACGATGGGTCTTCTTGTGTGCTTACTTGCCACAATGACTGTAAATGCACAAAACAAATTCAAATCCAGACAAGATAGTATTGCTTATGAAGCTTCGCTTTCAGAAATATGGTCTCCTGTTCCAAAAGCAGTTATGCCTGGTAATTTTATATCAGAAGCCCCATCAGATGCTATTATATTGTTTAATGGGAAAGACTTGAATGCTTTTCATGGAAGAAATGGTAAAAAAATTGGATGGATTTTAAACCCTGATGGTAGCTTAACGGATGTAAAAGGTGCTGGAGATATTGTTACCAATCAATCATTTGGCGATTGTCAATTACACGTAGAATTTAAAACTCCTAGTGATGTAAAGGGTTCAGGACAATCAAGAGGTAATAGCGGTGTTTTCTTAATGGAATTGTATGAAATTCAAATTTTGGATTCTTATGAAAATCCAACTTATGTAAACGGACAAGCTGCTGCAGTATATAAACAACATATTCCATTAGTGAATGCAAGTCGTCCTCCAGGTAATTGGCAAGCTTACGATATCATCTTTACAGCCCCAAAGTTTAACGAAGATGGATCATTGTTATCCCCTGCTAGAATTACCCTTTTACATAATGGTGTATTAGTTCAAAACAATGTTAGTCTTACTGGTCCTACAGATTGGGTAATTAAACCTGTTTATAAAAAACATGCTGATAAATTACCATTATACTTTCAAGATCATGGAGATGATGGGAATCCAATAAGCTTAAGAAATATTTGGATTAGACCTTTATAGTTTTTTCAAAAAGTATTAGTAATGGGTAAATTTCATCCTCCTGCTATTATTCAAACTTTTTCATCATTATGGTGGCAAACTACTTTAGTGACGTTATTATTGATTGTTATTATTGTTTGGTTACCAAAGTATTTCAAACCCTTACAACATAGAATGTATCATTGGGCTATTGGAATCATTATACTATTGAATACTATTTTTGAAAACATATATAATTATATCAACGGTTATTGGAATTTACAACAAAATCTTCCGTTTCATTTATGTAGCATTAGCGGTATTCTTTGTATTATTCTCATGTTTAATTTTAAACAAAAATTAGCTGAATGCCTTTATTACTGGGGCTTAGCGGGTGGCATTCAATCTTTATTGACTCCAGAATTTTCAGTAGGGATGGAAGGATATAATTTTTATGGTTACTATATTGCACATGGAGGATTAATTTTAGTAGTACTGTACTTGATTGTACATTTTGATTTTAAACCCAGAGCAAAATCTTGGTTATACATTTTTGGTTACACTCAAATTTTAGCCATTAGCGCAACCATCATTAACTATGTCGTAGGATCCAACTATATGTACTTATCTAAGAAACCAGATGTAAACAATCCTTTATTAATAGGAGACTGGCCCTATTATATTTTAGTACTTGAAGCAGTTGCGCTAATTCATTTTTGGATACTGTATCTTCCTTTTGCAAAAAAGAACAAACTTGAAATAGCCTAAAGTTCTTCAATTCTTTTTGCTTTATCATCAACTACTAAATCAAACTGAGGTTTAGTAGGTCCGCCATTTGGGCAATACCCAGTTATTAAATCATGAAACTTACAACCCCATTTGGTCAATTGTTCTAGGGTTAAGCCTCTTAAATCTCTTTTAGAAGCTTCCCCTCTTCCTGTCCAATAGGTAATATGCCATCCATCTTCATATAATTTGTTAATTTTTTCAATGTTTTGAAAATTAGGTTCGGCTAATTCATATGCTCGCTTTTCACCATAAAAACAAATAGTTTCATCTATATCTATTAATGCTTTCTTAGAGCCAAACCTTTTTGATTCAATCATTGTTATATATTTATACAAATTTACAAGCTTTCTATAAATTATAGATCATAAAACAAAGAATACACATGCGCATTTGCTTTACCAAACTAAATTTATTGCTTATTAG
>CAWULX010000155.1:0-3422 GCA_963923775.1 uncultured bacterium | reverse complement strand
GAGGTCTCGTGGGCTCGGAGATGTGTATAAGAGACAGTTTTACTACTGCACCTAAACCATTTTTGTTGATAGTTCTTATTGCATCAGTAGATACTTTCAAAGTAATCCAACGATCTTCTTCAGCATAGAAGAAACGCTTCTTCTGTAAGTTAGGAAGAAAACGACGCTTTGTTTTGATATTAGAATGCGATACGCTGTTTCCAGTCATCGGCTTCTTACCTGTTATTTGACATACTCTAGCCATGAGAAATTAAATTTTACGGACGGCAAAGGTAAGTAAATAACCCTTACTATCCCATTTATTTTGTAGTTTTTTTCTTTCAAACGCCTAAAAAGGCAAAATATTGCTAAATCATTGATTAAGAATACATTTCTGCCCTTAATTCCTGTACTCTTTTGTCTTCCATATACTCATCAAAAGTCATCAAACGGTCAATAACCCCTTTTGGTGTTAATTCAATGACTCTGTTGGCCACCGTTTGCATAAAAGTATGGTCATGAGAAGTCATTAATACGATACCAGGGAAGTTTTGACAGCCTTCATTGAAACTCTGGATACTTTCTAGGTCTAAGTGGTTGGTTGGCTGATCCAAAACCACCACATTGGGGTTTTGAAGCATCATTTTACTCACCATACAACGTACTTTCTCCCCCCCACTCAACACATTAGCTTTTTTCATAACATCATCCCCACTAAATAACATTTTACCCAAAAATCCTCGGATAAATGGCTCATCAGCATCAGTTACATGAGCAGGCACAAATTGTCTTAGCCAATCCATTAAAGTTAATGGTTGAATAAACTCTTCATTATGCTCCACAGGTAAATAAGCCTTGGTTACAGTAGTACCCCATTCATAAGAACCAGTTTCAGCTTTTACTAAGTCATTGATGATTTGAAAAAAATAAGTAATTGCTAAAGGGTCTTTGCTCAAGAAAGCTATTTTATCAGTTTTACTTACTGAAAATGTAACGTCTTTAAATAAACTTCTTCCTTCAACAGAATAAGCCAATTTTTCTACATTTAAAATTTGGTTACCCACTTCTCTTAACGGTTGAAAAATGATACCTGGATATTTTCTATTGGAAGGTTCAATTTCTTCAATCGTTAATTTTTCTAATGCTTTCTTTCTTGAAGTAGCTTGTTTACTTTTACTTGCATTTGCAGAGAAACGAGCAATGAAATCTAATAAAGCTGCACGCTTTTCTTCATTCTTTTTATTCTTGTCACTCATCTGTCTTGCCATCAATTGAGAAGACTCATACCAAAACGAATAGTTACCAGTAAATGTTTTAATCTTAGCTCTATCAACGTCCGAAACATGTGTACACACTGTATCTAAGAAGTGACGGTCGTGACTCACCACCAATACAATATTCTCATAATCTGCTAAGAAATTTTCTAACCAACCAATGGTTTCAATATCCAAACCGTTGGTTGGCTCATCCAGTAATAAGATATCTGGATTACCAAATAAAGCTTGTGCCAATAATACACGCACTTTTAAATTAGATGGAATATCTTTCATCAACATTCCATGCATATCTTCTTTTACACCTAAATCACTTAAGAAACTTGCAGCATTACTTTCAGCTTCGTATCCTCCCATCTCCCCAAATTCTGCTTCTAATTCACCTGCTTTAATACCATCTTCTTCCGTAAAATCTTCTTTAGCATATAAAGCATCTTTGGCATGCATTACATCCCACATTCTTTTATGACCCATCAAAACGGTATTCAACACTGTTTGCTCATCAAATTCAAAATGGTTTTGTTTCAAAAATGACATTCTTTCACCTGGTGTAATTTCAATTGAACCTTTTGTTGGTTCAATTTCACCACTTAAAATTTTTAAAAAAGTAGATTTACCTGCACCATTGGCTCCAATAATTCCATAACAATTGCCTTTGGTGAAGCTTACATTCACTTCATCAAATAAGACTCTTTTACCAAAAGATAAAGTGATATTTCTAGCACTGATCATAAATAATAATAATTTGAGGTCGCAAAGTTAAGCTATTTAAGCTTACCAATTAGATCTTGCACTAGCAGTTGTTTCAAGCGTATCAAAAGCACCTGCTAGATACTTATAATGTGCTGTTATGGCAATCATTGCAGCATTATCTGTACAATATTGAAACTGAGGTAAATAAACCTTGGCTTTCATTTTATCTCCCAATTCTTGAATGCCCTTTCTTAACCCACTATTCGCACTAACTCCGCCTGCAATACAGATCTCTTTGATACCTGTTTCTTGCATTGCCTTCTTAAGCTTTTTCAAAAGAATAGTTACAATAGTGTATTGTACAGAAGCACATAAATCTGCCTTGTTATTTTCAATAAAATCAGGTGCTTGTTTTTGTAAAAAATATAAAACACTAGTTTTTAACCCACTGAAAGAATAATTTAAATCAGGTACATTGGGTTTCGCAAATTCAAAAGCCAATGGATTGCCTTCTTGTGCTAGCTTATCCATTAAAGGTCCCCCAGGATAAGGTAAACCAATGATTTTTGCAATTTTATCAAATGCTTCCCCTGCAGCGTCATCAATAGTTTCACCAATAATTTTTAAATCGGATGCGCTATTACATTGTACAATTTGAGTATGTCCTCCACTCACTGTTAAACATAAGAATGGAAATGAAGGTGCTGGATCATCAATCAAATTGGCCAATACATGCGCTTGCATATGATGTACACTAATCAAAGGTTTATTTAAACTTAATGCTAGAGACTTTGCAAATTGAGCACCCACTAATAAAGATCCAATTAAACCTGGTGCTTGGGTAAATGCAATAGCATCTAATTGATGTAATGCTTCTTGTTTAGCTATATCAGGAAATGCTTTTTTTATGGCAGCATCCACCACTGGAACAATGTTTTCCATATGAGCCCTACTGGCTAATTCAGGTACCACACCACCATATGTTTCATGTATTGTTTGATTGGCAATAAAATTGGATAAAATTTTACCCTCCACAACAACTGATGCAGCGGTCTCATCACAGGATGATTCAATAGCTAATATAGTAATGGGTTTGTTCACTAGAACGCAAAGATACTTAAATGAAGAGTTTCTTTCAGAAGACGCTTCTTAGAATTATTTGGTTCTGATAGCTTCCACTGGATTCATTTTAGCCGCAATGGATGCTGGGATGATGCCAGAAATAACGCCTAAAATAATACAAATGCTGAGGGCTAAAAACACAATGCTTGGAGCAATATGCAATGGGAAAGGCAACACGGAACCCAATGCTACAGTGAGTATCCATACTAAAAATAATCCCACTAAGCCACCGATGATACATAAAAATGCACTCTCTAATAAAAATTCATATAAAATGGTTGAACTTTTTGCACCAATCGCTTTTTTCAAACCAATTTGGCTGGTTCTTTCTCTTACTGTTACAAACATAATATT
>CAWULX010000154.1:0-3505 GCA_963923775.1 uncultured bacterium | reverse complement strand
ATGCAAAACTGGAAAAAAATAGCTTTGAATATTGTATGGAGCCTTTTAGGGGTTGCATTAATTGTTTTGTTTGTCTTGGCTTGGCAAGCAAAGGCTGAGAAAAAGTGTAAGGATATTGTAGTGGAATTAGTGGGAGAAAATCCAACTGCTTTGTTTATGAAAGAGCAGGAGATTTTACAAATATTAAACAATCAGCAAGTAAAAGTGGGCACTCCCATAAGTCATTTGAATCTTGCTCAAATAGAGCGTTCTTTAGAAAAGACTGCTTGGATTAAAAATGCAGAATTATTTTTAGACAATCAGTTGGTATTGCAAGTTCGAATTGAACAAAGAGTACCCATTGCAAGGGTATTTACCGTGTCTGGACGCTCTTTTTATGTAGATAAAAATGCCAATCAACTTCCTTTAAGACAGTTGTCTGTATTACGTTTACCAGTGTTTACCGGATTTACTTCTGATTTAGAACAACTTTCAAAACCAGATAGTATACTTCTTCAGAATATAGTTGAATTTGCTTCAGTGATTAAAGAAGACAGCTTTTTCTCTGCTCAAATTGCGCAAATAAATATTGCACCTAATGGAGACTTTGAATTGATTCCTAGTTTAGGAGATCATACTGTTTTAATTGGATCTATCGATCAATTAGAAAACAAATTAGATAGGTTATACACTTTCTACAAAAAAATTTGGGTACCCTCTGGTATTAATGCTTATCAGGTATTAGATCTTAGGTTTAATAATCAAATAGTGACTTTAAAAAAAGGGTTACAACCAATTCAATTTAATGGACCCCTAATGTTATTGGGATCTGCCATTATGATGACTGATACAAGTAATGTTCAGCCAGCTATACCAAAGCCAATGCTAAAAGACAGTGTTGTAAAACCAGTTATGGCAAAAGATAGCATCCCGAAAAAGAAGACAGTTGCTAAAAAAATTGTCCAACCAGCTTCTAAAAAAATCAAGCCAAAATCAAACAATAAACCCAATATTAAAACGTTAAACAATGTGAAGAAGTCTGCGAAGGCAGTAATGCCCAAAAAAGCCTAATTCACTACAACTAACTAACAACTAAAAAACTATAAAAAATGAGTCATAACGAATCTCCCATCATAGTGGGTCTTGACATCGGTACAACAAAGATTGCTGCGATTGCAGGTAGAAAAAATGAATTCGGTAAGTTAGAAATCCTTGGTTTTGGCCGTGCTAATAGCAATGGCGTGCAACACGGACAGGTGTTGAACATTGACCAAACTATCAAAGCCATTCAACAAGCTTTGGAAAATTGTCATAAAAGCAACCCGGATTTAGATATTAATGAAGTATATGTAGGTATTGCTGGTCATCACATTAAAAGCTTACAAACTCGTGGAGATCAGGTTAGACAAGAGCCTGACAATGAAATTCAAGCTTGGGAAATTGAGCAATTAATCAATAACCAAAGAAAGACATTCATACCTGCAGGTGATCAAATTATTGATGTTATTCCTCAGGAATTCCATGTGGATAATAACCAAAATATCAAAGATCCAATTGGTGTAAATGGAGTAAAGGTGGGTGCTAATTTCTTGATATTAACTGGTGATAGAAATGCTATCCGTAATATTAACCGTTCTGTTGAAAGAAGTGGTTTAACTACCAAGGATTTAGTTTTACAACCATTGGCTTCTGCAAGTGCAGTAATGAGTGATATCGATTTAGAAGCAGGCGTAGCAATCTTAGATATTGGTGGAGGAACAAGTGATTTAGCCGTTTTTTATGATGGAATTTTAAAGCATACAGCTGTAATACCTTTTGGCGGAGAGAATATCACTAATGACATCAGATTGGGCTTAGGCGTTTTGAAGAGTCAAGCAGAAGCTATGAAAGTACAGTTTGGAAGTGCCTTAGCGGATGAAGCTAAAGCAAATGCTTATGTAACTATTCCAGGTTTAAAAGGTATGCCAGCCAAAGAAATTAGTGTTAAGAATTTAGCACAAATTATCCAAGCTAGAATGAGTGAAATCCTAGATTTTGTGACTTATCATTTGAAGCAAGTAGGATTAGATAGCAGAATGTTAAATGGTGGAGTAATACTTACTGGCGGAGGTTCTCAATTAAAACATTTAATTCAATTAACTGAATATATTACTGGTTTAAATGCAAGAATTGGATTGCCTAATGAGCATTTAGCACCTAATCATATTGACGAATTAAAGAAACCAATGTATTCTACATGTATTGGTTTAATCTTGAAAGGGTATAACGATTACGAACAAAACTATAAAGTATTCACAGAGACTTTCAAGAAAGTGGAAGTGCCAAGAGCTTTAACAGTTAATCCTGTAGCTGGAAATCAAATGCACTCTGAGCAAAAGTCAGTGGCAAAGCCAGCTCCAACCACTTTAACTGCTGAACAAATTGAAAAAAGAAAGAGCAAATTCTGGGATCGTTTTAAGAATAACTTAATTGAAATTTTTAACGAGGAAGAAGACAAACCTTTAGCATAAAAATTACCCACATGTCGTTTATAACTTATCAAAGTTAATCAATTGACATATAGTAATTTAGATGCACTAACTACTAACTAACCAACTAACCCATTTAAAAACAAAAGAATGATTCAATTTGACTTACCCAAGCAAAAATCATCCATCATCAAAGTTCTTGGTGTTGGCGGCGGAGGAAGCAATGCCGTAAATTTCATGTTCCAACAGGATATTGAAGGGGTCGATTTTATTATATGTAACACAGATGCCAAAGCTATTGAGCAAAGTATGGTTCCTAATAAAATTCAATTAGGACCTCATTTAACACAAGGTTTAGGTGCAGGTGCAGACCCTTCAGTAGGTAAATTAGCAACAGAAGAATCTTTAGAAGAGATCAAAAAAATATTAGAAGTAAATACTCGCATGGCATTTATCACTGTGGGTATGGGTGGTGGTACAGGAACAGGTGGTGCTCCAATCATTGCAAAAATTTGTAAAGATTTAGGCATTCTAACAGTAGGTATTGTTACTACTCCATTTGGTTTTGAAGGACCTCGTCGTCAAAAGCAAGCAGAAGATGGTATCAATCAATTAAAACCTTTCGTAGATACATTATTAGTTATTTCTAACGATAAATTACGCGTACAATACGGTAATTTAAAAATGAAAGAGGCTTTCACTAAAGCTGATAATGTATTAGCAACGGCAGCAAAATGTATTACGGATGTAATCAATAGCCGTGGACATATTATTGTTGACTTTGCGGATGTTTGTACAGTAATGAAAAATGGCGGTGTGGCTATTTTAGGTAAGGCAGAAGTGGAAGGAGAAAACAGAGCAGAGAGAGCCATTGAGGAAGCTTTAAATTCTCCTTTGTTGAATGATAATGATATCAAAGGAGCAAAATGGATTTTATTAAATATTAATAGTGCTGAAGGAGATTATGAATGCAGCATGGATGAATTAGAAACTATTAATAATATTTTACGTGCACGCACAGGTGAGCATAGTGATGTGATTATGGGTATGGGTTATGA
>CAWULX010000153.1:0-3531 GCA_963923775.1 uncultured bacterium | reverse complement strand
TAAAGCAAAAGCATCAGAAAATGCCAATACTGCTAAAGCCAATGTAAAAATAGGAAAAGTTGATGGTGGTTTGGCTAGTACCACAGATAACAGACCTTACTCTGCATTGGAAACAACAGAGGAAGGAAGAGAAACTTCCATTTCTTTTGAAAACAATAGAGGTAATTTGCCTTGGCCAGTAGATAGAGGTAATGTTTATGTTCATTTTGGCGTGGAGACTATTCCAGGAACTAAATTGAATAGAAAGAGTGATGGTATTGAAATTGCTTTACCAAAAGGTTCTGCAGTAAAAAGTGTAGCAGATGGTACCGTTATTTATGTGGGGGATGTGAATGGAGATTTGTCCATTTTTGTAAAGCATGGTAAATATTTTACAACTTATTCTCATTTAAGTACTGCTAATGTAAGAGTGATGCAAGAAGTGAGAGCTGGTACAGTTTTGGGTAGATCTGGAGTGAATTTAGATGGAGAAGGGGCTTTGTTATTCTCTATTAACAATGAAAAAGTAGTTTTCTTTGATCCTGAGTCTTGGTTAAAAAATAGAAGATAGTTTTATTATATTTACTATCTAATTATTGCTGCCATGTCAAAATACATCCTGTCCTTTGATCAAGGGACAACTAGTAGTCGTGCTATTTTATTCGACCACCAAGGTCAAATCCAATCAGTCGCTCAAAAAGAGTTCACACAAATTTTTCCTCAACCAGGTTGGGTAGAGCATGATGCCATGGAAATATGGAGTACTCAAATTGGAGTTGCTTCAGAATCTATCAGCAAAATAAACGCACAATTAACCGATATCGCAGCCATAGGCATCACCAATCAGAGAGAGACCACCGTAGTTTGGAATAAGAAAACTGGCATGCCTATTTACAATGCCATTGTTTGGCAGGATAGAAGAACAGCAAGCTATTGCGATAGTTTAAAAGTAGAAGGTAAAGCGGCTATGATTCAAGAAAAAACTGGATTGGTAATTGACGCTTATTTTTCAGGCACAAAAATTAAATGGATTTTAGATAATACACCTGGCGCAAGAGACTTAGCTGCAAAAGGTGAATTATGTTTTGGTACCATTGACACTTGGTTGGTGTGGAAGTTAACCAATGGTAAAATACATGTAACAGATGCAACCAATGCCTCCAGAACCATGTTATTCAATATTCATACATTAGAGTGGGATCAAGAACTATTAAATTTATTAGACATACCTGCATCTATACTTCCTACCGTAAAAAGTAGCAGTGAAGTATATGGTACAACAGAACATTTGTTTTCACATCATGAAATTCCTATTGCAGGAATTGCTGGTGATCAACAAGCTGCTTTATTTGGTCAAATGTGCACGAGTCCCGGAATGGTTAAGAATACATACGGCACTGGATGTTTTATGTTAATGCATACTGGAGAGAAAGCAGTGAGTTCAAAAAATAATTTACTAACCACTATTGCATTACAAATTAATGGACACACTTATTATGCTTTAGAAGGTAGTGTTTTTATAGGAGGTGCGGTAGTTCAATGGTTAAGAGATGGATTACATTTAATTAGAAATTCTTCAGAAGTAGAGGCATTAGCAAGCCAGGTAAACACAACAGATGGCGTTTATTTAGTACCTGCTTTTGCCGGACTGGGTGCTCCCTACTGGAATCAACACGCAAGAGGAACTATAGTTGGTATTACTAGAGGAACAAATAGTGCACATATAGCAAGAGCGGCTTTGGAAAGTATTGCTTTTCAAAGTTATGATTTGATGAAAGCAATGGAATCTGATGCAGGTATTCCTTTAGCAGAATTGAGAGTGGATGGGGGTGCTACAAATAATAACTTACTTATGCAGTTTCAATCTGATATCATTAATACTAAAGTTGTTAGACCAACCATGATAGAAACCACTGCTTTGGGAGCGGCTTATCTAGCAGGTCTTGCAGTTGGATTTTGGAAAAATCAAGAAGAGATTGCTACTAAATGGGCTATTGATAAAATATTTGAACCAAGTGCAAATGATAGAGAGCAATTGATTAAAGGATGGGAACGTGCTATAAAAGCAACCAATAATTGGTAATGCCTATAATTTTATGTAATTTAAAATCTGTTTACCAAACCAAAAATACCATGACACCTTTTGTTGCAGAGTTTTTAGGAACCACTTTAATAATCATTATTGGAAATGGCGTTGTAGCCAATGTTGTTTTACCCAAAACCAAAGGTAATAATGGAGGTTTAATATCCATAGTACTAGGATGGATGATTGCGGTTTTTGTGGGTGTTTATGTGACAGCAGAAAGTAGTGGTGCACATTTGAATCCCGCCGTTACTTTTGCTTTAGCAGCTGCTGGAAAATTTGATTGGCAGTTGGTACCCATGTATCTTTTGGCTCAAATGATTGGTGCGATGTTTGGGGCTTTTATAGTATGGATGATTTATAAAGACCATATTAATGATGCAGAGTCTGCAGCTGACCAATTGGCCTTATTTGCTACAGGTCCCTCTATTAGAAGATTACCTCAAAATTTTATCACAGAAACCTTAGCAACCCTGGTTTTTATACTTGGCATCCTATTTATTAAGCCTGCTGATAATAATTTAGGTGCTTTATCTGCCTTACCTGTTGCCCTTTTAGTAGGTGGAATAGGTTTTGGCATGGGTGGTCCTACAGGTTGGGCGATCAATCCTGCCAGGGATTTAGGCCCAAGAATCATGCATTATTTGTTGCCTATCAAGGGGAAAGGTGGTAGTGACTGGGGCTATGCGCCTGTACCAGTTTTTGGTCCCATTGTGGGGGGAATTTTAGCCGGAATTATATACACACAATTTTTGCAATAAACTTGCAAAACCCTACCTTTGCAGCCTAATTGAAAATTATGGCAACAATAGGTAAAATCAAACAAATTATCGGTGCGGTAGTAGACGTACAATTTTCTAATGGAACGTCATTACCAGAAATCTACAACGCCCTTGAAATTCAAAAACCAGGTGGTGAAAAGTTAGTACTAGAAGTACAACAACATCTTGGAGAAGATAGTGTACGTTCTATTGCTATGGATGGTACAGAAGGTTTGGTAAGAGGCATGGAAGTAATCGATTTAGGAAAACCAATTTCTATGCCAATCGGTGAAGGGATCAACGGTCGTTTATTTAACGTTACTGGTGATGCGATTGATGGTTTACCTCAATTAAATAAATCTAATGGTCGTCCTATTCACGCGAATCCTCCAAAATTTGAAGATTTAAGTACTGCAACAGAAGTGTTGTTTACAGGTATCAAAGTAATCGATTTGATTGAGCCATATGCAAAAGGTGGTAAGATTGGTTTGTTTGGTGGTGCGGGTGTAGGTAAAACAGTATTGATTCAAGAATTGATTAATAATATCGCAAAGGGACACGGTGGTTTATCGGTGTTCGCAGGTGTGGGTGAAAGAACTCGTGAAGGAAACGATTTACTTCGTGAAATGATTGAAGCAGGTATTATGAAATACGGTGATGCTTTCAAACATAGCATGGAAGAAGGTGGATGGGATTTAAGTAAAGTAA
>CAWULX010000152.1:0-3533 GCA_963923775.1 uncultured bacterium | reverse complement strand
CACCATCAATACTTTTTTGAACAGTTTGACTGATATACCATAAAGTATTTTCATTTAAAGGATCACAAATAATATCTTGGAAATAAAAAGGTCTATTATCAACGATTGATTTTTGTCCATTCACCATTTTCCAAGAATAGCCACCATCATCACTTTTGTATAAACCACTCTTAGTAGATTCAATTAAAGCATATACTCTGTTAGGATTAGATCTGCTAATTGCAATACCTACTCTACCTAGATTTCCATCAGGCAATCCATGCTCCTTTCCTAATTTGATAAAGTTTTTACCGCCATCAATGGTCATGTACAATCCACTTCCTTTACCACCACTTTCTAAATGATAAGGATTTCTATAATGATGCCACATGGCAACAAATAATTTATTAGGATTAGATGGATCCATAATCATATCACCAGGACCTGTTGTGTCATTGGTGTATAAAATTTGATTCCATGTTTCACCACCGTCGGTTGTTTTAAACACACCTCTGTTTTTACTTTGTCCATAAGGGTTTCCAATAGCACCAGCATACACTGTATTTGGATTGGTTGGATCAATAATCACTCGATGAATATTTCTAGTTTGTTCCAAACCCATACGCTTCCATGTTCTACCTGCATCCATTGTTTTGTAAATACCTTCACCAATGCTGATAGAGTTTCTTGGATTTCCTTCACCTGTTCCTACCCAAACCACACTTGGATTAGATTGTTGAATAGCTAAGGCACCAATATTCATGATAGGTTGTTCCTCAAACAAAGGAGTCCAACTAACACCGCTATTATTCGTTTTCCAAACACCACCAGATGCAGCTCCAATCCAAATATTATTAGGACTATTCACTTCTACATCAATCGTTGTTACACGACCACTCATAGAAGCAGGTCCAATATTTCTTGGCTTCCAATTTTTAAAAGCTTTATTAATGTCTACTTTCTCTACACTCACCACTGGAGCAGGAGTTTTTTTAGACTTTTGTGCATTTGCTTCTCCAATAGTCAAAAGGGAAGCAGCCAGAATGGTACCAAATAGAATAATTCGCATGTGCTTAGATTATTTACTAATTTAAAATAATGAGTATCTAAGCTACTTAATTTTTATTCAAAAAAGCAGGAAAAATGACCAGCGTTGGAGATTTACAATCTTTCAATAATACCAGCAATTCCCTGTCCACCACCTACACAGGCTGTGACAATGCCGTATTGCTTGTTTAATCTTTGTAAGTCATTGATTATCTGTACAGTAAGTTTTGATCCGGTGCAACCCAAAGGATGGCCTAAAGCGATAGCACCCCCGTTGATATTTACTTTTTGAGGGTCTAATTGTAAGGCTCTTATAACGGCTAAAGATTGAGAAGCAAAGGCCTCATTTAATTCGAAAAGGTCTATTTGATCCAAATTCATCCCAGCTTGTTTCAATACTTTTGGAACCGCTTCCACTGGTCCAATACCCATAATTCTGGGATGAACCCCTGCACTAGCACAATTCACCAATCTTCCAATGGGTTGTAAACCCAGAGATTTCATTAAAGATTCACTCATCACCATTACAAAACTTGCCCCATCAGAAGTTTGAGAAGAATTACCCGCTGTAACAGAACCCTTCAATGCAAAAGCAGGTTTTAATTTTGCTAAAGCTTCTAAAGTAGTATCTGCTCTTACCCCTTCATCTGTATCAACAATAAAAGAACGAGTTGCTTTTTTATTTTTTTCGTTGATATAATTCTCTTGAACTTCAATTGGCAAGATGCCATTTTTGAAATAACCATTATCAATAGCAGCTTTTGCTTTCTGATGAGATGCCAATGCAAAAGCATCTTGATCTTCTCTAGTAATCTTAAATTCATTTGCAACAGCTTCAGCTGTTAAGCCCATTGATAAATAATAGTCGGGATCTTGTTCGGCTATAGAGTAAGCTGGGACTGTCTTCCAGCCTGCAGTAGGTACCATGCTCATGGATTCAGTTCCACCAGCAATAATACAATCTGCCATACCTGTTCTAATTTTTGCTGTGGCCATTGCAATACTTTCTAATCCACTAGCACAATATCTATTTATAGTGATACCTGGCACTTCAATACCTAATGCTTTTGCAGAAATCATTCTTCCAAATTGCAAACCTTGTTCTGCTTCAGGTACTGCATTTCCCACAATCACATCATCCACTAATTTATGATCTACCATCGGAAGCGATTTCATCAAACCTTTAATCACTTCAATAGCTAATTCATCAGAACGCATAAATCTAAATCCACCTTTCTTACTTTTTGTAATAGCTGTTCTAAAACCAGCAACGATATAAGCTTCTTGCATAAAATGATTTTTTATAAAGACTAATTCCAGCCTAAAAGTAGTCAATTTTTCAAAAGGTTGTTTATGCAACTAAATATTTCATTGTAAATTTGACCCATGATCTATCCTTTAGTTAAGAATACCTTGTTTTTGTTTCCTCCAGAAACGGCACATAAAATATCTATGAAAGGTTTACACGCTGCTTCGAGTGTCCCTTTTATTAAAAACTGGATGGCTCATCAGTTCCAGTATCCATCCACCAATTTGAAAAAAACTGTTTTTGGCTTAAACTTCCCTAACCCAGTTGGATTAGGTGCGGGTTTTGATAAAAATGCAGAACATTTAGATGTATTAGCATTATTAGGATTTGGATTTATTGAAATCGGAACTGTAACTCCCTTACCACAGGCAGGTAATCCAGCACCAAGATTATTTAGAATACCTAATCAAAAAGCATTAATCAATAGAATGGGCTTTAATAATGATGGTGTAGAAAAAATAGCTGCTAGATTAAAAGACAGAAAATCAAAAGAACACGCTCCTATTATTATTGGTGGCAATATTGGAAAAAATAAAATCACAGAAAATGAAGATGCATGGAAAGATTACTGCATCAATTTTAAAGGATTAGAAGAAGTAGTAGATTATTTTGTAGTAAATGTTAGCTCCCCAAATACTCCAGGATTAAGAGCCCTGCAAGAAAAAGAAGCTTTAAGAAAAATATTTTCTGAACTACAAGAATTAAATAAAAATAATAAACCCATCTTATTAAAGATTGCGCCAGATTTAGAATTAAGCGCTCTGGATGATATTATCGCATTAACGCAAGAAGTTAAAATAGATGGATTGGTTTCAAGTAATACTACATTAGATAGAACTTTATTAAATGAAGCCAACCAAATAAAGGCAGAAAAAATAGGAGCCGGTGGATTAAGTGGTCAACCTCTTTTACATAAATCCAATGAAGTACTTCGTTATTTATATAAAGGAATAAATGGTCGGATTCCCATTATAGCAAGTGGCGGAATCTTAACGGGTATAGATGCACAAACTAAAATAGATGCAGGTGCAGCATTAGTACAAGTATGGTCCGGATTTATTTATGAAGGGCCCAATATGGTGAAAAAAATCTGCACCTATTTATAAAAAAACGACATGATTCATATACAATCTTTTTGCTTTAATGCTTTTCAAGAAAACACTTATATTCTTTACAATGAGCAAAAAGAAGCGATCGT